>NZ_CAJCKD010000003.1:0-225482 GCF_903970855.1 Curtobacterium sp. ME12 | reverse complement strand
CCAGCCTCGCCGGACCCCACCGACGCCGCATCACCCCGAGGAGCGAGAACCCCCGACCGGACCTCACCCCGGAGGATGACCTCTCAGACCACCGCCGCCAACGACCCCCGCACGCCGCTCGACTCGCCGCCCACCCGTTCCCACGACCGCGACAGCACGTCGACCAACCGCCCCCGGTCGGCCGGGGCCATCGTGAACGGCACCCGCAGGAACCGCTCGAACCCGCCGTCCGGCCCGAACACCCCGCCCGAGGCGAGCACCACGCCCTCGGCCCGCGCGGCGAGCACGAGCGCGCTCGACACCGGCCGACCGAGCCCCACCCACGTCGTCAACCCGCCCGCCGGTGCCGGGACGTCCCACTCCGGGAGCCGCGCCCGGAGCGCCCCCACGACCGCGTCGCGACCTTCGCGCAGGGACGCACGCCGCGCCTCCAGGACGGCCGCCGTCCGCGGGACCAGCTCGCGCACGACCAGCTGGTCGAGCACGGGGGTGCCGAGGTCGCCCGTCGGGCGGGCGAGCAGCAGCCGCTGCAGCAGCGCCGGGTCGGCGCGGATCCAGCCGATCCGCAGCCCGCCCCAGAACACCTTCGCGGCGGAACCGATCATCACGACCGATGCCCCCGACGGGTCCGCCGACGCCAAGGGCGGTGACGGCGATCCGTCGATCCGGAGCTCCCCCATCGTCTCGTCGGCGATGACGATCGTGCCGACCGAGGACGCGACCGACAGCAGGAGCTGGCGGGTCGACGTGGACATGGTCGCACCGGTCGGGTTGTGGAGCTCGGGCATGACGTACGCGACGGAGGGCGCGGTGCGACGCAGCGTGGTCTCGAGCGCGGCGGCGTCCCACCCCGTCCGCGCGTCGACGGGGACGCCGACCAGGCGGCCGCCGACCTCGCGGAAGGCCTCGTGCGCGTGCGGGTAGGTCGGGGACTCGACGAGCACGGCGTCGCCGCGGCGGACGAGCACCCGCGCGAGCAGGGCGATCGCGTGCTGCGCGCCGATCGTGACGATGACCTGGGTGGGCTCGGTCGGCAGTCCGCGCTCGGTGTAGCGCGCGGCGATCGCGGCGCGGAGGCCGGGGTCGCCGACGGTGTCGTAGCCGATCCCGGCGAGCGCCGCCGGGACGTGCCGGACCGCCCGCTCGACCGCCTCGTCGATGCCGGGGGCCGCGTGCAGGGCCGCCTTGCGCAGGTCGAGCAGGTCCCCCTCGACGACCCCGCCCAGGCGTTCGGGGTCGGGCCGGCCGACCAGGTCACGGGGCAGGTGGACCACGCTGCCGGAGCCACGGACGGAC
This sequence comes from Curtobacterium sp. ME12, assembly GCF_903970855.1. Lineage (NCBI taxonomy): Bacteria > Bacillati > Actinomycetota > Actinomycetes > Micrococcales > Microbacteriaceae > Curtobacterium > Curtobacterium sp. ME12. Next base: position 224,186 of record NZ_CAJCKD010000003.1, on the reverse strand, counting down.
ACCAGGAAGCCGTCGGAGCGCAGCCGGGCGTAGGCGTTGGCGACGGTGGTGCGCGAGACGCCGAGGGCCGCGGCCAGGCCGCGCTCGGCCGGCAGCCGGACACCCTGGGCGACCCGGCCGTCGATGACGAGGACCCGGAGGGCGTCGGCAAGCGCCTCGTACGCGGGGGCGTCGGTGCCGGCGCGCCAGTCGGTCAGCAGGTGGGAGGCGGCACGGGCACTGATCAGGACAGGGGGCACGGGTCCACGGTAGCGCGATTGGCTCTCGACCAGCAGGCCAATCTGTCGGGACGATGGCCACATGCCCCGCAGCACCGCCCGCACCCTGCGCTTCGTCCAGCTCCTCGTCGGACTGTTCCTCTACGGCGCCTCGACCGCACTGCAGGTCCGCGCCGTGGTCGGTGTGAGTTCGTGGACCGTGCTGACCCAGGGGCTCGAGAACGTCGTGCCGTGGTCGTTCGGCGTCATCACGGTGGTGTCGAGCGGCGTCATCCTGCTGCTGTGGATCCCGCTGCGCCAGAAGCCGGGCATCGGGACGCTGCTGAACGCCCTGGCGATCGGGCCGAGCGCCGACCTGGTGCTCTGGCTCGTGCCGGAGCCGTCCGGACTGCTCGCCCGGATCGCCCTGTTCGCCGCGGGCCTGGCGCTGCTCGCCGTCGCGACCGCGTTCTACATCGGAGCGGGGTTCGGCACCGGCGCGCGTGACGGCCTGATGGTAGGGCTGCACGAGCGCTTCGGCTGGCCGCTCTGGCTCGCGCGCACCCTGGTCGAGGTGTCGGTGGTCATCGTGGGCTGGGTCCTCGGCGGGAACGTCGGCGCCGGCACCGTCGTCGCCGCCTTCGCGATCGGCCCGATGGTCCAGCCGCTCATGCCGCACTTCCGCCGGTTCCCGTGGAGCCCCGAGCGCACGGCAGCAGCGCCCGCACCGAGCGTCGCCGCACCGGCCCGGGAGGCTCGCCCCACCCCCGACACACCCGCTTCGTGAGCAGGAACGGTCGGGTCCACGACCCCGGCCCGACCATTCCTGCTCACGATCCCGCGCGACCCCTTGCGGCGGCGCGGAACGCGATATAGCGTGATCAGCACAGACGCGATACATCGCGAGTTCCAGGAGGCAACATGGCGCAGGAGAAGTGGCTCGTCGACGAGCCCAAGGTTATCGACACCGGCATCGTGCGCACCGTGCGTGTCGGCCTCGTCGGCGGGCAGGTGGACGTCGTCGCACACGACGAACCCACGGCCCGGGTCGAGATCCACAGCGTGTCCGGCAAGCAGATGCTCATCGAGGTCGACGGCGACACCCTCACCGTCGACCACCCCCAGGTCCGGTGGGACGACCCCATCGGGTTCCTGAAGTCCTTCCGCGGCAAGGCCCACGCCGACGTCAGCATCCTGGTCCCCCGCGACGCCGGCATCACGCTCGGTGTCGTCTCGGCCGGTGCGCTGCTGTCCGGCACGAACCGCGGGGCGACGCTCAACACGGTGTCCGGCGACCTGGTCGTCGACGGCGTCGCGGGTGACGTCACGGTCAACGCCGTCTCGGGAGCCACCACGATCCGCGACCTCGACGGCGCGCTCGCGGTGCACACCGTCTCCGGCGACGTCGTGGCCACCGGCGAGATCCCGCGGTTCCAGGCCGACGGCGTCTCGGCCGACGTCGTGCTCGACCTGCACGAGGTCCCCGAGTCCGCCCGCGTCAACACGGTGTCCGGGTCGGTGAGCGTCCGCCTGGCGGACGGCGTCGCCTACAAGTGCACGGTGAACACCGCGACCGGCAAGCTGCAGTTCGACGACGCCGAGATCCGCGGGGTGCGCGGTTCATACGTCAAGCAGGGCGGCGAGCTGTCCGGCCAGTGGCTCGACCTGCGGGTGAACTCGGTCTCCGGCGACATCGCCGTGCTGCACGCCCCGCCGGTCGCCGAGTCGACACCCCCGACGACGCCGACCACGCCGCCGACCACCCCGACGAACGAGAGCGAGGTGCCCGAATGAGCCCCGTCTTCGCCCACGGCCACCTGCGCCTCTACCTGCTCGTCCTGCTGGCCGACCACCCGATGCACGGCTACGAGCTCATCCAGGCACTCGGGGACCGCTTCGGCGGCACCTACGTGCCGAGCGCCGGCACCGTCTACCCTCGGCTCGCCAAGCTCGAGGACGACGGACTGGTCACGAAGACCGCCGACGGCCGCAAGACCGTCTACGCGATCACGGACGCCGGCCGTGCCGAGCTCGCGGCGCGTGCCGACGAGATCGCCGCGGTCGAGTCCGGCGTGAGCGACTCGGTCAAGTCGTTGGCCGACGGCGTGCGCGCCTCGGTCGGCGAGGCCATGCGGTCGCTCCGTGCCGACCTGGCCGCCGCCGCCGAGAGTCCGGCGACCGGTTCCGCCGAGGAGCCCGTGTCCGTGCCGTCAGACAGCGCCCGCGCCCTGCGCGAGCTCGAGATGGCCCTGTCGTCGTTCCGGCAGCAGGTGCGCGCGGACCTGCGCCGTCGAGCGACCCGCGGCACGCTCGGTGCGGACACCGTGACGCGTCTGCGTGACGGCCTGGAGGCCCTGCGCAAGTCGCTCTGACCGCCGGCGGCCGACAGACGGTGGCGACCAGGGCCTCCCGGCCGTCGTCCGCACCGTCTGTCGGCCCGCCGCGTGCGGGGGCGCCGCCGACGCATCAGGAAGCCGGCAGCCGTGTCGGCGGGAAGCCGGCGAACGCGTCGGCCGCCGTCAGGTCCTCCCCGCGTTCGACGCGCGCCACGGTGGTGCGCACGGCCGCGAGCTGCCGGGCCAGTCGGTCCCGTTCGTGCTCGAGCCACGTCAGGTGTGCCGTGAGCGCCGCGACGTCGTCGGCCTCGTCGTCGAGTCGTCGCGCGATCTCGGGCAGCCCGAGTCCGAGCCCGCGCAGCAGCAGGATGCGCTGCAACCGGACGAGCGCACGGTCGTCGTAACGCCGGAGCCCGCCCGCGCCGACGGCCGTGGCCGGCAGCAGCCCGACGGCCTCGTAGTGCCGCAGGGTCCGACTCGACACACCGGCGGAACGCGCCATCTCGGTGATGGCGTGGGGAGCTTTCGCAGCTGCGCCGTCCGGGCCTGTCGATGCGCTCATGCTGGCGACTGTAGTGCTTGACGCCGCGTCAACTGCAAGGGGTGTACGACACCCAGGGTGGAGCGCCCGCAGCCGACCGGGAATGTGCGGCAGGCGAACCGTGTTGACTCGCGCCCGGAACTGAGTAGGTTTGCCGCTCGTGACGAACGAGATCCGGTCGTTGAAAGCGCGACTGATCGGGGATCCCCTCCCCTCCGAGAAGCTCGAAGGACAGCTCCTCCCGAAGCACCTGGCCCTGCCGATCTTCGCGAGTGACCCGCTGTCCTCTGTCGCGTACGCGCCGCAGGAACTCCTGATGATCCTGCTGCTCGGCGGCATGGCCTTCCTGACGTTCGCACCGTGGGTCGCCGCACTCGTCGTGCTGCTGCTCGTGGTCGTCGTCGCCTCGTACCGGCAGCTCATCAAGGCGTACCCATCCGGCGGCGGCGACTACGAGGTGGCGCACCGGAACCTCGGCGAGAAGGCCGGGCTGGTCGTCGCGAGTGCGCTGCTCGTCGACTACGTGATGACGGTGGCCGTGTCGGTCGCCTCCGGCGTCGACAACATCATCTCGGCGCTCCCGATGCTCGACCACTTCCGCGTCGAGCTCGCGCTGCTGTTCGTCGTGCTGCTCGCCGCCGCCAACCTGCGCGGTGTGCGGGAGTCGAGCAAGGCGTTCGCGATCCCGACCTACCTGTTCGTGGCGAGCGTCTTCGTGATGGTCGTGACCGGGCTCGTCCGGGTGGCCGCCGGCAACGCCCCGGTCGCCGAGTCCGCGGCCTACACCGTGCAGAACGTCGAGCACACCACGCAGGCGGCGTTCATCCTGCTGCTCCTCCGCGCCTTCGCCTCGGGCTGCTCGGCCCTGACCGGCGTCGAGGCCATCGCCAACGGCGTCCAGGCGTTCCGCCGGCCGAAGATCAAGAACGCGCAGGCCACCCTGGTCGCCATGGGCGGCATCGCGATCGTCCTGTTCATCGGGCTCATCACCCTGGCGCTCGTGTCGCACGTGCACTACGCCGAGCGCGCCTGCGACCTGCAGGGCTTCGCGAACTGTGCCACCACGCCGCAGCGCTCGCTCATCGCGCAGATCGCAGCGGCGACGTTCGGCAACAACTCGGTGCTGTTCTTCGTGATCCAGGCGACGACGGCCGCGGTCCTGCTCCTCGCGGCGAACACGGCCTTCAACGGGTTCCCGCTGCTCGGCTCGATCCTGGCGCGCGACTCGTACGCCCCGAAGGCGCTGTCGACCCGCGGCGACCGGCTCATCTACTCGAACGGCGTCATCGTCCTGGCCCTCGTCGCCGCGGCGCTGCTCGTGGTCTACCGGGCGAACGTCACGAGCCTGATCCAGCTCTACATCATCGGCGTCTTCGTGTCGTTCACGCTCGGACAGACGGGCATGGTCGTGCACTGGACGCGGCTGCTGCGGGCCGACCGCGACCGCGACGGGGCGCCCGCGGCCGACGGCGAGCCACCCGTCAACCGCGGGCAGGTCGTCCGCTCCCGCACGATCAACGCGATCGGAGCGACCTTCACCCTCGTGGTGCTCGTCATCGTCACGATCACGAAGTTCACCCACGGCGCCTGGCTCGTGTTCCTGATCATGCCGGTGCTGTACGTGCTCATGCTCGGCGTGAACCGCTACTACCGCGACGTCTCGCACGAGATCGAGGCCGACGTCGAGACGAAGTTCGGCGCCACCGGGGACCACGCCATCGTCCTGGTGAACAAGCTGCAGAAGCCCGTGCTCAAGGCGCTCGACTACGCGGTCGCCGCCGAGCACGCGAGCATCGAGGCGGTGCACGTCGCGATCGACGACGCCGAGTCCCAACGCCTGCGCGACCAGTGGGCGGAGTACGGCATCCAGGTGCCACTGACGATCGTGCCGAGCCCGTACCGCGACATCTCGATGCCCCTGATCAAGTACATCAAGGCACACCGGGCCGAGCACGGATCCGAGGTCGTCACCGTCTACACCCCGATCTTCATCGTCGGGCACTGGTGGGAGGGCCTGCTCCACAACCACCGCGGCCGCCGCATCCGCAAGAAGCTGCTGCTCGTGCACGGCGTCACCGTGGCCCTGGTGCCGTGGCTGCTCGACTCGTCCGAGCTGCTGTACGGCCGCCGTTCCCGCCCGCTGCCCGGCCAGGAGCGCCGCGGCGAGCCCGTCCGGCCCCCGCTCCGCCGCCCGGCGCAGCCCGGGTCGTCGGCCGAGGCCGCAGCCGAGGACCGCCTCCTCCGGTCCGCCGAGCGCAACAGCATCCAGCCGCGCCGCGCGACCCGTCCGGCCGGCCCCGCCGACGGCGTCGACCCCGCACTCTGCACGGGCGAGATCCACGCCCTCGTGCCTTCCCCGCCGCGACGGGGAGCCGACGAGTCGTAGCATGTGGCCCCATGACCATCAGTGACCTGCGGACGTTCGCCACGTTCGACGGACACGGCGGCAAGGTCTCGAAGCGCGTCGAGGTGCTCGACCACGAGCCGCCGGCCGGCAGCCCGCTCGAAGGACTCGTCGCCGTGCGTGGCGAGCACCCCCTCGGCGCGCGCGACGAGCGCGCCGCCGACGAGTCCGCCGCGCTCTCCCGCGGCGTCCCGAGCGTCGGCTGGGTGGACCCGGCCGCGCTCCGCGACTGGTACCGCCCGGACCGCGTCGTGCTCACCCGGCTCGAGGCGCGGCAGTCCGGCATCGAGCCCGGTGTCTACGCCGATTCCCGTGGGCGCGGTCGCGTCCGGATCGACGGCCTGGAGGCCCACCTCGCCCCCGACGGTCGGCCCGCCTTCCGCGCACTGGCCGGCCCCACCGCCGAGCCCGTCGTCGACGTGCCGCTGCCGACCGACCAGGCCGTCCGCCTGGTGGCGGTGACCGCGGTCGACGAGGGACTCGAGGTCGTCACCGCTCCGGTGTCACCGTTCCTGCAGCCCGGAGAGCACCCGGCGTACGGCGACGACGTGGTCGGGTTGCCGCCACGTCCGGCGAGCGGCCGGGTCCGGGTCACGGCGTCGGTGCTCCTCGACGGCGAGCTGCACGAGGTCGACCGGATCGACGAGCGTGCGGCGACCATCTGGATCCGGCGGGCCGACCGCGTCGTGCCGATCGCCACGAGTGCCGTCGGGCCCGATCTGGTGCGGTACGCGGCGGCGGCCGTCTGAGCCGCTTCGACGCGGATGCGTGCCGGTGTGCACTGTGCCGCCCCGGTGCAGATGTGGACCGCTGTGCGCGGCGGACCGCTCTCCCGCTGTGCCGCTTCGGGGGACGCCGCTGCTGCGTGTCGTGACGGGGGTGCGGCGTACCGTCGCGGACATGAGTGACGCAGACCGCGACCAGCAGCAGACCCCGGACGCACCGATCCAGGGCGAGACCCTCGGCGGCCCCCGACCCGACCCCTCCACCGACGCGAGCAAGGACCCCGAGCAGTGGGTCACCGGCGACGAACCGATGACCGGACCGCAGCGCAGCTACCTCGACACCCTGGCCCGTGAAGCCGGCGAGGAGCTCCCCGCCGACCTCACCAAGGCGCAGGCGTCGGAGCACATCGACCGCCTCCAGCAGCAGACCGGCCGCGGCGCCGATTCCTGAGGAGCAGTCCGCCCTTCGGCGGACCGCTGTCTGGGCATGCTCTGGGCATGTTCTGGCGAAGCGCGGTCAGTCCCCTGTTCGAGGATGATCGATGACGCGTCACCGGCTACCTTCGTGGCCATGCGAACGACATCGACCTCCATCGGCCTGACCGCGCTCCGCATCGTCCTCGGGGTGGTGTTCATCGCCCACGGCGCCCAGAAGTTCGCCCAGGGCATCCCCAACGTGGTGCAGGGCTTCTCGGGCATGGGCGTCCCCCTCGCCGAGGTCGCAGCACCCCTCGTCGCCGGCCTCGAGCTCGTCGGCGGCATCCTGCTCGTGCTCGGCGTCGCGACCCGCGTCGTCGGTGTGCTCCTGGCCGTCGACATGGTCGTCGCCGGGTTCCTGGCGCACGGCACCTCGGGCTTCTACTCGCAGGACGGCGGGTTCGAGTACGTGCTCGTCCTCGCCGTGGCGTCGCTCGCCGTGGCGCTGACCGGGCCCGGGCGGTTCTCGCTCGACGCCCTGGTGCTCAAGTCCTCGCGCCGTCGACGCGGCGTCGAGGAGCCCCTGCCCGCCTGAGCCGCGCGTTTCAGTCCGTCCGGTGCGAGGTTCCGTCGCCCGTGCGAGCTCAAGAGGCCCGCACCGGGAACGGAACCTCGCACCGTGCGAGGGACCGCGCGGCCGCTCAGCCCGCCAGCGCGTCCACGACCTGGCGGGCGATGCGTCGGCCGGCCCGGTTCGCACCGATGGTCGACGCCTGGGGCCCGTAGCCGGCCAGGAACAACCGCGGCTCCTCGGCCGACCGGCCGTCCTCGACCACCACCCCGCCCGCCGTGGTCCGCAGGTGCAGCGGTGCGAGGTGCCGCAGGTCGGCGCGGAACCCCGTCGCCCAGATCACGGCGTCGGCGTGCACGTGGGTGCCGTCCGCCGTCACCACGCCGGTCTCGTCCATCCGCGTGAACATCGGCTCGTCGCGCAGCACGCCGCGGTCGATGCCGGCACGGATCCGTCGCGACACCGGGACCCCGGTGCCGCTGACGATGCTCGGCAGGACCTCGCCGGCACGGGCGGCGCGGTCCTGTTCGTCGACGGCGGCCACCGCGGATTCGACGTCGAGCGACGCGGTCCCGGCCCAGACCATCGGGCGCCGGGTGAACCACCGTGTCGAACGGGCGACGCCGTCGAGTTCGAGCAGGAACCCGATCGCGCTCGTCCCACCGCCGACCACCACGACGTCCTGACGGGCGAAGTCGGCGGCGCTGCGGTACTCGGTCGTGTCCACCTGACGCCCGCGGAACACGTCGCGCCCCGAGTACCACGGCACGAACGGGGTGCCCCACGTGCCGGACGCGTTCACCACGACCTCGGCACGGATGCGCGTGACGGTGCCGTCGGCGCTCCGGGTCGTGACGCACAGCCCGCCGTCCGCCGGGGCGTCGCGTGCCACGCCGCCGTCGCCGTGGATGCGTGAGACGGACGTCACCGTGACCGGGCGCCGCACCCGCAGGTCGTAGTGCTGCTCGAACCGCCGGTAGTACTCACCGACGACGTCCCGCGCGGGTCGTGACCGGTCGGCGTCGTCGAACTCCAGCCCCATCGCGCGCATGCCGGGCAGGTCGTGCACCCGGTGCGCCGCCCCGAGCCGCAGGGCCTCCCACCGGAACTGCCACGCCCCACCGGTGCTCGGCGCGCGGTCGAGGATCACCAGGTCGCTGCCGGGGACGAGCCCGAGGCGACGCAGGTGGTATCCCACTGAGAGCCCCGCCTGCCCCGCACCGATCACCACCACGCGGGCGTGCTGGTCGACCGGGGTCTCGAGGGGTTCCGTCATCACTTCGATTCTGCTGTGCGGGCCAGCCGTCGCGCGACGTCCAGATCGAGGTACATGGTAGAGTGATCGGCAGATTTCAAACCACGAACCGTCTGGTTCCCCGAGTGATCCTCCGTCATTCGCCAGGACCGGACCAGAGCCGAACGAGGGGGTCACGCATGGGGCGCGGCCGTCAGAAGGCGAAGCACACCAAGGTCGCCCGCGAGCTGAAGTACTTCAGCCCGCAGACGAACTACGGTGCGCTCGAGCAGGAGCTCTCCGCCGGACAACACTCCGACGAGGACTACGTCGACCGTTGGGCGGACCAGTACGGTCCGGAACCGGCGGAAGACGAAGACGAGTTCGAGACCCAGGCAGACCAGAACAAGTCCGCCTGACCGCTCTCGCAGTGACGCCGCGCAGCCCTCGGGCAGCGCGGCGTTTCCGCGTGCCCGGACACCTGTCGGAGCGCTCGGGTTCCGGCGGCGAGTGGTCACGACTCCCCGCGCGCATGACGCCGAGTGGTCAGGAACCGTCGGTTGCAGGCCCGCCAGGCGACGATTCGTGACCACTCACCGCACGCACCACGGCGCGGCACAGGACGGCGCGGCGCAGGACGGTGCGACCACAGCCCCGCCCCGCAGCCGCCGAGCGGGTCAGCCCGCGTAGCTCCCGACGAGCCGGACCGCGCCGCCGTCGACACCCTTCGCGCCCTGCTCGAACCCGGTCAGGTCCCGCGCGGACGTGGCGATCGTGCCGACGGGCCACGTGGGCAGACCGGCGGCACCGAGTGAGGCGATGACCTCGGCAGCGGCACCGGCCGAGACGACGGCGAACATGCCGATGCCCAGGTTCCAGGTGCCCTCGGTGTCCTCGATCGGGGTGCCGGCCATGTCGGCCAGGACCCGGAAGACGGGGAGCGGCTGCCAGGTGGAACGGTCGACCTCGACCCAGGAGCCGACGGGCAGCACGCGCGCCAGGTTCGCGGCGATGCCACCACCGGTCACGTGCGAGAGCGAGTGCACCGCGCCCGGGTGCTGCTCGAGGAGCGCCAGGAGCGGTGCGGTGTACAGGCGGGTCGGCTCGAGCAGGGCTTCGCCGACGGAGACCGCACCGCCGAACCCGACGCCGCTCAGCTCGGGCAGCTGGTCCGTGAAGCCGACGCCGCGCGACGCCAGGATGTGCCGCACGAGCGAGTAGCCGTTGGAGTGCAGGCCCGACGACTCGATCGCCAGGACCACGTCGCCGTCCTGCACCAGGTGCGCGCCGAGCTGTGCGTCGGCTTCGACGACGCCCGTCGCCGCACCGGCCACGTCGTAGTCGTCCGGCCCGAGCAGCCCCGGGTGCTCGGCGGTCTCGCCGCCGACCAGGGCGGTGCCGGTCTCCGAGCAGCCGCGGGCGATGCCGGCGACGATGTCGGCGATCCGGCCGGGCACCACGCGACCGCACGCGATGTAGTCGGTCATGAACAGCGGCTTCGCGCCGACCACGACGATGTCGTCGACGACCATGCCGACCAGGTCCTGCCCGATGGTGTCGTGCTTGTCGATGGCCTGCGCGATGGCGACCTTGGTGCCGACGCCGTCGGTGGAGGTCGCGAGCAACGGGTGTGCGAAGTCCTTCAGGAACGAGACGTCGTAGAGCCCGGCGAACCCGCCGACGCCGCCGAGGACCGAGGAGTTGTGGGTGGCCGCGACCGCGGACTTCATGAGCTCGACGGCCAGGTCACCGGCAGCGGTGTCCACTCCGGCTTCGGCGTACGGGTTGGGCATGCGGAGTCCTTCGCGGTGACATGGCAGACTTGTTCGGTACCCCCCGATTCTACTGATCTGGAGCACACCCGCGAATGTGCGGCATCGTCGGCCTTGTTGCGCAGGGCCCAGCCAACCAATCCATCTACGACGCACTGCTCCTCCTGCAGCACCGCGGGCAGGACTCGACGGGCATCGCCACGGTCGAGGGCCACGTGCACCACATGCACAAGACCCGCGGGCACGTGCGCGAGGCGTTCCGCACCCGCGACATGCGTGCCCTCCTCGGCACCATGGGGCTCGGACACGTCCGCTACGCCACCAAGGGCGCCGCGACGAACGAGGAAGAGGCCCAGCCGTTCTACGTGAACGCGCCGTACGGCATCGTCCTCGTCCACAACGGCAACCTCACCAACACGCGGGAACTCACGCGTGAACTGTTCGACATCGACCGTCGCCACCTGAACACGACGAGCGACACCGAGCTCCTGGTGAACGTGCTGGCGCACGAGCTGCAGGGCCAGGTCCGCGGCGCGAACCTCGATCCGGGTCAGGTCTTCGACGCCGTCGAGCGCGTGCACGAGCGGGTCGAGGGCTCCTACGCCACGATCGCGACCATCGCCGGGCACGGACTGCTGGCCTTCCGCGACCCGTTCGGCATCCGCCCGCTGATCCTCGGCCACAAGTTCGACGAGGCCGGGCAGCCGGAGTGGGTCGTCGCGAGCGAGTCGCTCGTGCTCGAGTCCGGCGGCTACGAGATCGTCCGCGACATCGCCCCGGGCGAAGCGGTCTTCATCGAGATGAACGGCCAGATGCACGCCCGCCAGTGCGCGAAGAACCCGCGCCTGGTGCCGTGCTCGTTCGAGTACGTCTACCTGGCACGTCCCGACTCCGTGATGAACGGCATCTCGGTCTACGACGCGCGTCTGCGCCTCGGCAACCGCCTCGCCGACACCATCGAGCAGTACGCGCCGACCGGTGACATCGACGTGGTCATGCCGATCCCGGACTCGAGCCGTCCGGCGGCGATGCAGGTCGCCCGGAAGCTCGGCATCGAGTACCGCGAGGGCTTCTACAAGAACCGCTACGTCGGCCGCACCTTCATCATGCCGGGGCAGGCGGAGCGCAAGCGTTCGGTGCGCCAGAAGCTCAACGCGATGTCGTCCGAGTTCAAGGGCAAGAACATCCTGATCGTCGACGACTCGATCGTCCGTGGCACCACGAGCCGCGAGATCGTCGAGATGGCCCGGGCGGCCGGCGCGAACGAGGTCACGTTCACGAGCGCTGCTCCCCCTGTCCGGTTCCCGCACGTCTACGGCATCAACATGCCGACCCGTGCGGAGCTCATCGCGCACGACCGGAAGATCCCGGACATCAACCGCGTGCTCGGCAGCGACCACCTGATCTACCAGGAGGTCGGGGACATGCGGGACGCCATCATCGAGGGCTCGGACGTGACCGACCTCGAGATGAGCTGCTTCACGGGCGAGTACGTCACGGGCACCGTGAGCCCGGAGTACCTGTCCTGGGTCGAGGCGAACCAACTCAGCTAGGCCGCGCCCGAGGCGCGACCAGCAGACGGACAGGAGGCCCGTGGCGACACCGCCACGGGCCTCCTGTCCGTCAGGCGCTCGCGGCTACGGCCGCTGGTCACCGTGGTCGTCGAGCTCGCCGTCGACCGTCTCGGGCGGCAGTTCGACCTCGACGCGCTCCGCCGTCAGGCGGGCCGACCGCCGGGCGTAGACCCGGTCGAACACGACGGCGACGACCGCACCGACGAAGGCGCCGATCGTGACGCCCCACAGGCTGAAGTAGCCGACCAGGCTGCCGAAGCTGGTCTGGTCCCGCTGGCCGCCGAGGTTCATGGTGAGGGCGACCACGACGAGGGTCGCGAGGAACCCGAGCACGGCACCGCCGACGATGAACACGCCGAACTTCGGTGCACGGCGGATGGTGACCTCGTCGGGGCTGGCGACCGCGCTGGGAGCCGGCGCCGGCGTGGGGAGCGGCTGCTCGTCGGGTTGATCGGTGTTGCTCACCCGTCCATTGTCCCCCACTGTGGGACGTCCCGCGGCCTGTGCGCGGCGGTCGTTCCGGGAGAGGATGGTCGCTACTGGTCGGTATCCCAAGCGGAGGAGGTGTGTCGGATGCGTGAACGAACCGCACCCGCTCGCCGACGCCGACCGGCCGCACCCGCCCGCGTGGCCTGGCCCGTCGCGCAGCGCGCGGAAGAGGACCGCGCCGTCGCCGTCGTCGCCGAGCACCGGTGGAGCGTCGCGCTCGTCGGTGCCCCCGGCATCGGCAAGAGCACCGCCGCGGCGCGGGTCACCGACCGCGTCGCCGGTCGCGACGGCACCGGCCGCACGGTCGTCGTGCCGATCACGGCGGTCGCCGCGAGTCGGTCGATGCCCTTCGGCGCCGTCGCCGAGCGCTTCGGCGAGCTGCCGGCGTCCATCTCGGAGCTGTCCGACGACACCGGTGCCGAGCAGCGCTTCCGGGCGATCGAGGACCTCGTCGACCGCGACGTGCTGCTCCGCGTCGACGACGCCGACCACCTCGACGCGATCTCCGCGCGGTACGTCGCCTGGCTGGTCCGCCGACAGGGTGCCCGGCTCGTCCTGACCTGTCGCGACTTCACGGCGCTCCCCGAGCCGCTCCGCGCGCTGTGGCAGGACGACCTGCTCGAGCGCATCGACCTGCAGCCACTCGCGCTGCACGAGACCGCCGCGCTCGTGGCCGAGGCGCTGGGCTCGCCGCTCGAGAACGCTTCAGCCGAGCGCGTCCACCGCGCCACCGCCGGCAACCCGCTGTACCTGCGCGAGGTGGTCCGTGCGGCGCGGGTCTCCGGCGCCCTCGACCACACCGCGACCGGGTGGTACTGGCGCGGGCGGGTGACCGCGTCGGACAGCCTCGCCGACATGTACCGCACGGAACTCGGTTCGCTGCCGGAGGACCTGCGCGACGTCGTCGACATCGTCGCCCTCGCCGACCCCATCCCGCTCGCCCGCCTGCTCGGCCTGGTCAGCGGCGGGGACGTCGACCGGGTCGTCGCGCTCGGCCTGGTCCGGATCGACTCGCTCGAGGACGGCGCCGCGGTCGTCCGGCCGTCGCACCCGCTGGTCGGCGAGGTCATCCGGACGCTGGTGCCGGTCGCCCGACGCACGGCACTCTTCGCCCGCGCGAACGCGTTCCGCACCGACCGTCCCGAGGGCGCACCGCCCGCGGCACGCCTGCGCGCCGCGCTGTGGTCGCTCGAGTGCGGCGTCCTGCCGTCGGTCGACCAGCTGCTCGACGCGGCGCAGGTCGCCGTGCGGCTGCAGGAGCACGAGAGCGGGATCGCCCTGGCCTCGGCGGCGCTCCGCACGACGCTCACGCCGACCGAGCAGGTCACGGCGCACTGCCTCCGCTCGCTCGCGTACTCGTACTCGGACGGCCGTGAGGCCGGCCGCGCCGACGCCGAAGCGGCCTGGGGTGTGGCGAAGCGGCACGTCGGCGACGTCACCGACGAGGCCGTCATCGAGGCGTGCGAGACCCTGGCGAACATCCGTCAGTTCCACGACGACGACGTCGCTGCGGCGGTCGCCCTGGCCGATGCCGCCACACGTCTGGTGGTGTCCGACGAGGCCGTCGAACGGCTGCGGCTGCTGCGGATGGCGCACCAGGGGTGGGGCGGGGACTTCGCCGAGGTCCGAGCCGAGATCGAGCGCAGCGGCATCGTGCACGCCCCGACGATGCCGATGTCGTTCCTCGCCGTCGCACCGTGCGCCGTGATGGCGTTGGCGACCGCCGGCCGCCTGGACGACGCGTCCGCGCTCGGTCGCCGTGCCCTGGCCACCGCGGTGGCGCACGTCGAGGCAGCACCGTGGAGCGTCGGCGAGAACTCCTCCGTCCTGCACCAGGTGCAGATGTGGCGCGGCGACCTGGACGACCTGATCACCGAGGTGCCGGCGGGCCGGTCCAGCCCGTACCTGAAGTACGACTTCACGCTCGAGCTCATCGGTCAGGGCAACCTGGCGATCGCGCAGCGCCGCTGGGACGACGCCGTCGCCGCGTTCTCGGCGGCGTGCGAACGCTACGACATCGCCGACCACGGCGGGTTCGCGGCCTACCCCTGGGCGCGGCTGGCCCTGGCGCTCGCGTACGGCGGACGACCGGAAGAAGCCTCCAACGCGCTCGAACGTGCCCGGACCACGCCCCAGCGGGCGATGCGGATCACCGGCGAACAGGTCGCCGTGTCGATCGCCTGGACCGAGGCCGTGCTCGGCAACCCGGCCGGGCTGCAGCACGCCGACGACATCATCGAACGCAGCACGGCCAACGGCTCGTGGACGCACGTCATGTACGGGTACGCGCTGCACCACGCGGTCGGCATGCTGCAGGGGCGCGACTCGGCGTCCTCGCTCGACCGGATGCGCGAGGCCGCGACCCGCGTCGACGGCCCGCTCGCAGCCGCGGTCATCGAGTACGCCGACGCCGTCCGTGCCGACGACCGGACGCGGGTGATCGCGGCGCAGGGCGTGCTCTCGGCGCACGGCGTCTCGGTGACCGCCGGGCGCTCGAAACCACCGCTGACCAAGCGCGAGTACGAGGTCGCCGAGCTCGCCGCGCAGGGGTTGAGCAACCGGCGGATCGCGGAGTCCCTCGGGCTGTCGACGCGGACGATCGACGCGCACCTGTCGCGCGTCTTCGCGAAGTGGGACCTGCACGCGCGGTCGGAGCTCAGCGAACTGCTCTGAGGTGCTCGGCGTTCGGCATCGGCTGTCGCGCACGCAAGAACGTTGCGGATTGCAGCACGACGCGCCGCTGCGATTGACACGTTGTGTGGAACATCGCGTACCTTGGTGCCTGTCGCCGGGTTCGGACCCGTTCGGGTCGGGTCCGAATCCCGGCGACTTCAAGCTTAGGAACCGGGTCGATGCGGGCGCATCGGTAGGGACTACCTAATTCGCGCGGGGCTTCTCCGCGGATGACCCCGCCACGTGCGGCCCGGTGCCGGCGATTCGCCGGGTCAGGCGCCGGGGGCGGGCAGCCGGACCGGCAGGAACGCCGTCAGGTCGGCGCGCGAGCCCGAGGCACTGACGCGCGACTGCGCGACCGCCTCGGCCCAGGTCAGCTCGCCGGACGAGAGTGCCAGCCACGTGGTGGCATCGGTCTCGACCACGTTCGGCGGCGTGCCACGGGTGTGCCGGGGTCCGGGCACGGCCTGGACAGCGGCGAACGGCGGCACCCGCACCTCGACGCTGTTGCCCGGGACCTCGTCCGCCAGGCACTGCAACGTCCACCGCACCGCGGTCGCGACGGCCGGTCGAGCCGTCTCCCCACGACGCACGGCAGCAAGTGCCGCGCGCCCGTCGGCGTCCTCGATCCTCCTGGGTGGCATCTCCACAGGCTAGCCCTCGCATCGCGGGCGGCGAGTCGGGCTGGGTAGGGTGATCGGGTGCGAATCCTCGTCCTCGGTTCCGGTGCCCGCGAGCACGCGATCATCACGGCCCTCCTCGCTGAGCATGCGGGTCACGTCATCACGGCAGCGCCCGGCAACGCCGGCATCGCCGCCGACGTCGAGACCGTCTCCCTCGACCCCACGAACGGCGCGCTCGTCGCCGAGTACGCGATCGAGAACGACGTCGAGCTCGTCGTCGTCGGCCCCGAGGCCCCGCTCATCGCCGGTGTGGCCGACCCGGTGCGCACCCGCGGCATCCCGGTGTTCGGGCCGGGCAAGGCCGCCGCGCAGCTCGAGGGCTCGAAGGCGTTCGCCAAGCGGATCATGGGCGAGGCCGGTGTGCCCACCGGGCGTCCGGTCTACGCGGGCACGGCGGACGAAGCCGTCGCCGCGATCGACGAGCTCGGCGCCCCGTACGTGGTCAAGGCCGACGGGCTCGCCGCAGGCAAGGGCGTGCTCGTGACCGACGACCGCCAGGCCGCGATCGACCACGCCACCTACTGGCTCCAGCACGGACACGTCGTGGTCGAGGAGTTCCTCGACGGCGAAGAGGTCTCGTTGTTCTTCCTGAGCGACGGGCACGACGTCCGCGCGCTCAGCCCCGCGCAGGACTACAAGCGCCTGGCCGACGGTGACCTCGGACCGAACACCGGCGGCATGGGCGCGTACTCGCCGCTGCCGTGGCTCGCCGACCGCTGGCCGTCCGAGCAGGCCTTCGTCGACGAGGTCACGGAGCTCGTCGCGCTGCCGACCGTCCGCCGCCTCGAGCACGAGGGCACGCCGTTCGTCGGGCTCCTGTACTGCGGCCTCATCGTCACCGAGCAAGGCGTCCGTGTGATCGAGTTCAACGCTCGCTTCGGCGACCCGGAGACGCAGGTCGTGCTCCCCCGCCTGGCCACGCCGCTCAGCGAGCTCCTGCTGGCCGCCGCCACCGGGCAGCTCGGCGCGGTGCCCGCACCCGTGTTCCACGACGAGGTCGCCGTGACCGTCGTCCTGGCGAGCGAGGGCTACCCGGAGAACCCGCAGACCGGTCGACCGATCACCGGCATCGACGACGCGAACGCCCGCGACGGCGTCTCGGTCGCGCACGCCGCCACCGGCGTCCTCGACGACACGCTCGTGGCCACGGGTGGCCGGGTGCTCAGCGTCGTGGCGACCGGGTCGGACTTCGCCCAGGCCCGCGAGCGTGCCTACGCCGGGCTCGGGGACATCACGCTCGACGGCGCACAGTTCCGCACCGACATCGCCGCGAAGGTCGCGAAGTGACCGCCGCCGCCCCGATCGCCGGCTGGCGGCACGTCTCGTCCGGCAAGGTGCGCGAGCTCTACGTGCCCGAGGGCACCGCCGACCTGGCGAGCGCGTCCGAGCTGCTGCTCGTCGCCTCGGACCGGGTCAGCGCGTACGACTTCGCGCTCGAGCCGCCGATCCCGGGCAAGGGCGAACTGCTGACCCGCCTGTCGCGGTTCTGGTTCACCCAGCTGAGCGACGTCCCGAACCACATCATCGGCCCGTCCTCCGGTGGTACCCCGGTACCCGCCGAGGTGGAGGCACGGTCGATGCACGTCATGCCGCTGAGGATGTTCCCCGTCGAGTGCGTCGTGCGCGGGTACTTGGTCGGCAGTGGCTGGGCCGAGTACCAGGAGACCGGCAGCGTGTGCGGCGTCCCACTCCCCGCCGGGCTGTCCAACGGTGACCGCCTGCCGGAACCGATCTACACGCCGGCGTACAAGGCAGCCCAGGGCGAGCACGACGAGAACATCTCGTACGAGCAGACCGTCGACCTGGTCGGTGCCGAGACCGCGGCCACCCTGCGCGAGCTCTCGCTGCACGTCTACACCGAGGCCGCGGCCATCGCCCTCGAACGGGACGTGGTGATCGCGGACACGAAGTTCGAGTTCGGGCAGGACGCCACCGGCCGGATCCGCATCGCCGACGAGGTCCTGACGAGCGACTCCAGCCGCTACTGGGACGCCCGCTCCGCCGACCGCACCGACTCGTTCGACAAGCAGATCGTGCGGGACTGGCTCAGCGCGCACTGGGACCGTCAGGGCACGCCACCGGTGCTGCCGGACGAGATAGTCGAGCGCACGGCTGCGCGCTACGCCGAGCTGATCGAGCGCCTGGGCGCCTGACACCCCTTTCGCCCGGCGCCCGGCCAGCGGTCACGACACCCCGCCCAGGTCCGGCGACCGGTCACGAACCGTCGCCCGCTGCCCCGCCAACCGACAGTCCGTGACCACTCGGCCGCCCACGCACGACAGGTCGCGACCACTCGGCGCGCGACGCCCGCAGACGGTTCTCGACCGCTCGACCGCTCAGGCCTCGAGCGCCTCGACGGCGTCCCGCGCCACCACGACGACGGTCAGGTCGTCGCCCGGGTCGTGCTCGGCGACGCGTGCGCGCACCCGCTGCAGGAACGTCTCGACGTCCGGGGACTCCCGGTACAGGGCCCCGAGCTCCGACAGCGCCGCGAGCGTGGAGTCCCAGAGCTCGAGCGCGCCGTCGGTCACGACGATGAGCACGTCACCGGGCCGGAGCACGAGCGACCCGGCCGCGCGGGGCATCCCTGCGGGGTGGAGCCCGATCGGCAGGTCCGACGACCGCAGGATCCGCTCGGCCCCGTCGTCACGGAGCTGCAGCACGAGCCCGTGCCCGGCGTCGGCGAAGTCGAGCCGCCCGGTGGACGGGGTCAGTCGGCCGTGGAACATCGTCGCGAAGGACTCGGCACGGCTGAGCTCGGGGGCGACCTGCGCCTCGAGCTCGGCGACGGCGGTGCCCGGGTCCTGGTCGCCGCGGGCGAGCAGCCCTCCGCGGATGTTCGCAGCGAGGAGCCCGGCGGACATCCCCTTGCCCATGACGTCCGACACGGTCAGGTGGATCGAGTCTTCGCCGGACCGGTGCCAGTCGTGGAAGTCGCCGGAGACGAGCCCGTGCGGGATGGACATGCCCGTGATCCGGTACCCGGGAACCTGCACCTCGGCCGGCTGCAGGCCCCTGAGCACGGTGCGCAGGCGGTCCTCGTCGGCTCCGGCGAGCAGTTCGCGCTCCGCCCAGATGCCGAGTTCCTGCAGCAGCTCGAGCTCGCCGGCGTCGAGGGTGCGCGGCTCGGGGTCGATCAGGCAGAGCGTGCCGATCTTCAGGTCGTCGTCGCCGGCACGGAGTCCGACACCGGCGTAGAACCGGACGTTCGGGTCGCCGACCACCATCGGCAGGTCCGCGTACCGGGCGTCCACCCGGGCATCGGGGACCACCACGGGCCCCTGCTGGCCCAGGGTCCGTCCGCAGAAGGTGTCCTGCAGCGGGATGACCGGGCCGAAGGCCGCGTCGCTCTGCTGCGACTTGATCGTCAGCGTGGTCTCGCCGGCCAGGTTCAGGAACGAACCGGAGACCCCGAGGGTCTCACGCGCGATCCGGGTGATCCGTTCGAACCGTTCCTCGACGCCACCGTCGACCAGGTCGAGTGCCGCGATCAGGGCCGCTCGCCGGACGGCATCGACCCCGGTCGGCGCGGGCACGGACGTCGCGGTTTCCGGCTGCATGCTCCCACGGTAACGCGCTGAACGGACAGGGCCTGGCCCCAGTCCGGAGGGCGCAGTTCCTCGGGCGCGGCGGCGTACCCTGGTCGTCGTGCTCCGAGTCGTCCCCGCAACCGTCCTCGGCGTGGCCGCGCTCCTGGCCCTCGCCGGCTGTGGCGCCCACGACGCCACCGGCCAGGTGTCGGTCACGGTGTCGTCGAACGCCGCCGACCACCCCTACGAGGTCAAGGTGTTCGCCTCGACCGGCAAGCTCTCCGAGCACCAGCGGGTGTTCCCGGGCGGCACGGCCGACTTCGCGGGTGTCCCCCTCGGCCAGGTCACGGTCCGCGCCGGCGACCTCTGTCCGCAGACGACCAAGGTGTCCGACGGCACGGTCGCGACGGTCACCCTGACCACGACGGGCTGCTGACACCACCCGCCACCACGACCGGCCGCTGACCCCCGCCCGTCACCCCGACGACGGGCTGCCGGCCCCCTCCGCCACCAGGTGCTCCACCCGCGGCTCGCCCGCGACCTCGCGCACCGACTGCAGGGTCCGCGCGTCGTCCCCGGTCTGCCGGACCTCGTGCTGGTCGACGTGCTCCTGCCACGACCCCACCCGGAACGCCTCCACCCAGGCGTCCGGCCCGGACGCCGCGTCCCGGTACAGGTTCCAGTCACGGGCGCCGGTCCGCCGACGGCTCCGCCCGAGCCGCTCGGCACGCGCCCGGAACTCGTCGACCGCATCCGTCGGCACCGTCCAGTGCAGCAGGACGAGGGTCTCCCCCGTCGCCGCGCCGTGGTCGTCCGCCACGAACACCTCGTCGCCGAACGGCATCGGCGTCACGGCGCGCTGCCGGTCGGTGAGCACCGGGAACCCTGACACGAGCAGCAGCGCGGCGCTGAGCGCGGTCACGACACCGGCTCCGGCGAGCACCCCCGTCACCCCGAGCGGCGTGGCGACCGCGCCGGCGAGCGCCGCACCGATCGCCGTGCAGCCGAAGAGCACGAGCTGGTAGGCGGCGAGCCCGCGCGTGCGGACCCAGGCGGGCAGGAACGCCTGCACGGTGCCGTTCAGTGTCGTCACCACGGCGATCCAGGCCACGCCGCCGACCAGCAGCGCGACGAGCACGACCACCAGCACGGGGACGAGCGCGACGACCGCGGTACAGACGCCGAACACCACCGAGGCGATGCCGACCGTGCGGCCGATGCCGAGCCGCGCGCGGACCGCCGGCATCAGGAACGCCCCGCCGACCGACCCGATGCCGACGGCGGCGAGCAGCAGTCCGTACCCGCCGGAGGACAGGCCGAGCGAGCCGTCGGCGACGAGCGGCAGGAGTGCCCACAGCGCGTTCGCGGGCACCATGAAGACGGCGAGCTGCACGAGCAGTCGGCGGACGACCGCCGCGTGCAGGACGTACCGCAGCCCGGCACGGGTCGCGTCGATGAACGGTTCGGCCCGCGTCTCGGGGCGCTGGTAGCCGCGCCAGGCGACGAGCACCACCAGGAAGAGCGCGAACGACAGCGCGTTGGCGGCGAACACGAACGGCACGCCGAGCTGCGCGATCACCACCCCGGCGAGCGCCGGTCCGATCGCGCGGGCGACGTTGACGCCGACGGAGCTGAGCGCCGCGGCGTCGGTGATCGCGGCGCGCGGCACGATCTCGGGCACGAGCGCCTGGTACGCGGGCAGCTGGAGTGCCGAGGCGGTACCGAGCAGGAACGTGACGGTGAGCAGGAGCGCCGGGGTCATGTCGCCGGTCGCGGTCAGCACGGTCATCACGACGCCGACGACCACCTGGAACGCCTGCACCCCGATGAGCAGCCGCCGCCGGTCGACGAACTCGCCGATCACCCCGGCGGGGATCCCGACGAGCAGCACCGGCAGGCTCGACGCGGTCTGCACGAGGGCGACGACGACGGGCGCGGCGTGCTCGTCGACGAGCAACCACTGCGCACCGACGGTCTGCATCCAACTGCCGATGTTGCTCACCAGCACCGCGATCCACAGGGCGCGGAAGACCGGGATCGCGAGCGGCGCCAGGGCGCCGCCGCGGGGTGCTGGGGTGGTGCGTTCCGTGGTCACGTCGCCTCCTGCGGTGGGACGGGGACATCCTGGAGGCGCGGTGCGCGTCGGGCGCACACCGCGCCTCCTGGGGTGGTTGCGTCAGGCTGCGGCCTCGGTCGCGCCGGTCGCGGCGACGGCGCGCTCGATGACGTCGGCGACGTCCTTCGGGTGGGTCTGCATGACGAGGTGCGGGGCGGCGAGCTCGGTCACGTCGGCGATGCCGGCGCGGGAGTAGCCGAATCGCTCGACCTCGGGGTTGATGGTGTGGTCGTCGGACGAGACGATCGCCCACGCCGGGGTCGTCTTCCACGCGGCGGCGGACGCCGGCTCGCCGAAGGCCGCGCCGGAGAGCGGGCGCTGCGAGACGGCGAGCACCTCGGCGACACGCGGGTCGACCCCGGCGGCGAACACCTGCGGGAACGCGTCGATCGCGACGGAGACGTCGGTGCCGTCCTCGCCGCCGGCGACCGGGTACGGCGTGTACACCAGGTTCGCGGCGAGGTCGGAGTCCGGGAACCCACCCTGCAGCTGCCCGAGGCTCTCGCCGACCTCGAGCACGTAGCCGGAGACGTAGACGAGTCCGACGACGTTCTCGGCCTCGCCGGCGACGGTGATCACGGCCCCGCCGTACGAGTGCCCGGCGAGGACGACCGGCCCGTCGACGTGCTCGGCGACGGCGCGGATCGAGGCGGCGTCCTCGGCGAGGCTGCGGTTGTAGACCGGCGGGACGAGGACCGTGTGGCCGCGGTCGAGCAGCTCGCGGGTGACGGGCGCCCAGCTGGCGGAGTCGGCGAACGCGCCGTGGACGAGGACGATGGTGGGTGCAGCCATTGCAGGTCTCCTTCGTGACGAACGTCTGGGGTGGTGCGGGGGCCGGGGTTCCCGGCGTCGTCACGCTAGGGCTGGGTGCGCTGCGCCGTCGTGTCCCTGTCGTTGCCCGTCACCCCGCCGACTGCACGCTCCGGGAGCGCCGGGTGCGACGCGCGGTGCGGCCGGACGGTCGGACACACCGTGCCGGGGTCCCCCTGCCGGGCGGTGGCACAGCGACGGGGTCCCCGCCGGGGCCCCCTTGTCGTGGACGAAGCCGATCGCCCGCCGCATCCGGTCCGCGACGTCCGATCGCGACCGGGCGAAGGTCGACAGGACGACGGTCGCGATCCGCCGGTTCAGCGCCGCACGGTCGTCGGCGGGCAGGGCGGGGTCGAGGACGCGTCCGGATGCCTCGCGAAGCAGTGCCCGCAGCGGTTCGAGTGCGGGATCGGCCGCGTCCGGCTGCTGGAACACCGAGGACTCCCCCGTGTCGCCGAGCAGCGACGGCGACAGGTGCAGGAGCGTCGTGGCGGTCGCGTCGGTCTCGAAGCCGTACGCGACGGACGCCGAGAGCATCATCGGCTGCTCCGCGCCGACCTCCCAGCGCTCGCCGTCGTCAGCGGTCAGGCTGGCCCGGCCGTCCGCGAGCCAGAACACGACGTGGTCGGGGCGCGGACCGATCGTGCCCGACCGCTTGCCCGGCGCCGCGATCCGGTGGATCGACAGGTCGTCGTCCCCGCCGGTCTCGTAGTCGAAGCCCTGGTCGTCCTCGGTCACGGCGTCGGGACCCGGTCCCACTCGTCGCCGTACCGGGACAGCACCGACCACCGCGAGACGGGCCACGTGGTCACGAAGGCGCGCCCGACGACGTCGTCGACCGGCACGGTGCCGTGCACGCGTGAGTCGGCGGAGTCGTACCGGTTGTCGCCCATCACCCAGATGCGCCCCTCCGGCACGGTGATCTCGAAGTCCTTCCCGGCGACACGGTCCGACCCGCGTTCGAGCACGACGTAGGGCTCGTCGACCGCGTGCCCGTTCACCGACAGGCGGCCCTCGGCGTCGCAGCACGACACCGTGTCACCCGGCAGGCCGATGACCCGTTTGATCAGGTCGTCGCCCTGGCCCATGCCGAGCCAGCCGCCGGGGTCCTGGAACACCACGACGTCACCACGCTGCAGCGGCACCACCCCGGGCACGAGCTCGTTGACGAGCACCCGGTCTCCGACGAGCAGCGTGTTCTGCATCGAGGCCGAGGGGATGTAGAACGAACGGACCAGGTACGCCTTGACCAGGAAGGACGCCAGCAGCGCCACGACGACGATGATGACGAGGTCGCGCAGGAACCGGAGGCCCCCGCGCTCCGGCTCGCTCTCGGCGGCGGGTTCGGCGTGCGGTTCGGCGTGGGGGTGCGTGTCGCTCAATGCGTCAGCACCACCTTGACGAGGCCGATCACGAACGCCACCGCGGCCAGCACGATGCCGCCCCACAGTCCGAGGAACGTGGGCTGCTTCCCGCTGAACCGCTGCATGAACACGCCCACCAGCCCGATGCGCACGACCAGGATCGCCGTCGCCGCGATCTGCGCCCACTCCGCCGGCAGCCACCCGACCCATGCAGCCGCGTAGAGGACCGCCGGGATCAGCCCGGAGGTCGCGATCGGGTTGGCGTTCCGGACGATCGTCGCGACCGAGTCGCGGCGCGCAGCGCGGTCCTCGGCGGAATCCTCGCCGTCGTCGCCGAGCCCGTGCGCGACCAGGTGCGCGAGCACGTGGGCCAGGTACGTGAGCACCGCGGTCGCCAGGACGGTCGCCACCGCGGCGCCGTGATGGATCTGCTCCGGGTTCACCGCAATCGCGACGGCGAGCACCGTGATGTTGCCGTAGATGTACGACGACATCCGGTCGCGGACGTGCTCGAGCGGCAGGTCGCGGGGGTCGGGGCGACCGCCGCGGGGTCCGCGCCCCGGTCGGGAGGGCCGTCGTGTGCGTGACATCCGTCCATCTTGGCCCCCGCGGTCGGCCGTCCGCCGACAGGACACCGGCTGCGATGCTCACGCGGGCGGCCGGTTCCGGCAGACTGGGTGCCGATCGGTGCGACGGAGCGCCGGACAGGAGGCACGCATGACGTCCGCACGACCACTCGCCCTGGTGACCGGGGTGGGCCGCAGAGCCGGCATCGGTGCAGCGCTCGCCACCCGGCTGGCGACCGACGGCTGGGACCTCGCCATCTCGTGGTGGGGGCCGTACGACGACCGCGTGAGCGGCGGGGCGGACCCGGACGGGGTCGAGTCGGTGGTGCAGGAGTGCGAGGCGGCGGGAGCACGGGTGACGCGCCTCCCGGTCGACCTGGAGGACCCGGAGCAGGCGGCCGCACTCGTCGACCGCGCCGAGGCGGAAGCCGGCGCGCCCGTCACCGCGCTCGTCATGTCGCACTGCGAGTCCGTCGACTCCGACCTGCGCACCACCACGGTCCAGTCGTGGGACCGCCACTTCGCCGTGAACGCCCGCGCGCCGTTCCTGCTCGTGCAGGCCTACGCGGCCGGGCTCGAGCGCGCCGGGGACGCCGCTCCGCGCGACCGACGCCGGATCGTCGCCCTGACGAGCGACCACATCGCGTACAACCTGCCGTACGGGGCGTCGAAGGGGGCGCTCGACCGGATCGTGTTCGGCGCCGCGAAGGAGCTCGGCAGCCTCGGCGTCAGCGCCAACGTGGTGAACCCGGGTCCGAACGACACCGGCTGGATGTCCGACGAGGTCAAGGGGTGGGCCGTCGAGGGCACGCCGCTCGGCCGGCTCGGACGCCCGTCGGACACCGCCGCGCTCGTCGGGTTCCTCTGCTCGGAACAGGGCGCCTGGGTGAACGGGCAGCTGCTGACGTCCGACGGCGGGATCTCGAACCGCGCCTGACCTGTCAGCCGGCGCCGAGTCTCGGGGTCAGCGACACTTCTCGGGGCTGCGGGCGCGAGGAGTGTCGCTCAACCCGAGACTCGGCCCCTCGCGACCCGCTCGTCAGCCGCGACCGGGCGCGGTCACCTCGATGCGGTTCGCCCAAGGGTCCTCGAACGCGACCGTCCGGCCGTCGTCGGCGGTCTGCACCCCGGTGTCGTGCATGCGTGTGACGAGGGCACCGAGGTCGTCCGACCCGGGCACCTCGATCCGCACGAGTCCCAGCCCGAGCGCGAGCTGGCGGCGCCCGGCCCCACGTGAGTTCCAGGTGTTCATCGCCATGTGGTGGTGGTACCCGCCGGCGCTGACGAACAGGGCGTCGCCGAAGCCGGCGGTGGTCTCGAAGCCGAGGGTGTCCACGTAGAAGGAGCGTGCGGCGTCGACGTCGCCGACGGACAGGTGCACGTGGCCGACCTTGCCCGGGCGTTCCGCGGCGGTGTCCAGGGCGTCTTGCGTCAGGTGCTCCTGCAGGAACGCGTTCGGGTCGACGTACTTCGTGTCCATGTCGACCATGCCGTGCGTCCACGACCACTCGGTGCGGTCACGGTCCCAGTACAGCTCGACGCCGTTGCCCTCGGGATCGGTGAAGTAGAACGCGTTGCTCACCAGGTGGTCGGCGCTGCCGGTGAAGGTCTGCGGGAACTTCGTTGCGACCGAGTACAGCGCGGCGGCCAGGTCGGCCCTCGTGTCGAACAGGATCGCGGTGTGGAACAGGCCGGCGTCGTGCGGGCTGGCGTGCTGCATGGACGGCGCGTGCTCGAGGATCACGATCGGCACCGCCAGGCCACCGGCGCCCGGTCGCCCGAGGACGGCGACGCTGCCGTCGTTCGAGAGCAGCGAGAGCTGGACGCCGTCGCGGTAGTAGCCGATCATCCGGTCGAGGTTCGCGACGCGGAGGGTGACGGCACCCATCCCGGTGTCGGCGGCGAGGAGGTCCTGCGTGTGCATGGCACCAGTGTGCGCCCATTTAGTTGACGCGTCAACCAAATGGGCGTCGATCGCCTGTGCCAAAGCGACAGATCGCTGCGAACGGTTCGCGGCGATCTGTCGCTTCGGCGAACGGGGGCGCGCAGGCGACGGGAGGCCCGGTGCGTGTCCGCCCCTCCGGCCGCGGTCAGCGGGAGCGGAAGTAGCGGTGGAGCGCGCGCTCGCGGATCGCGGCCGCGGCGAGCGCCCCACCGAGCAGCGCGCCCGCGAGCCCGAGGGACGCGATCGCGATTGCCTCGCGCACGATCGGCAGCGCATCGTCGACCTCGAGGCCACGCACCGACACCACCGCGACGCTCGTCGCGACCACAGCCCCGACCGATGCCCAGACCAGGTGCTGCAGGACGACGCCGAGGACCTGCGCACTCCGCGGTACCCCGACGTGCCGATCGGAGGCCAGGGCGAGCCGACGCCGTGCGACCGCTGCCCCGCCGATCGTCAGCCCCACGAGGGCCGCTGCACCGAACGGGACGAGCACTGGCTGCCGCGCCGCGGGCGTGAAGACCGCGCCCAGCGTCGGGTTGAGCTGCCCGGCGGTCGGTCGGTCTTCGCCCTCGGCCCCGCTCGCCGGCAGGACGGTGCGCCGGAGCATCGAGACCGTGTCGTCGCGCTGCGGCCACACCGTCGCCCAGCAGGCGTCGAACGGCGACCCGTCGTCGACCGTCGGCGCGAGGACCGCGTACTCCAGGTCGGGGTCCCGGCCGTCGTCGGGGTAGTCGTACACGCCGGCGACTCCGGTGCCCGCACCGCCCGCCGTCACGAGGCGATCGCCGGCAGCAAGACCCAGGGTCTCGTGCACCGTGGGCGAGACGATCACTCCCGCGGTGCCGTCGGCATCGGAGCCGCCGAGCAGACCACGCACCCCGGCGGTCACCTCGTAGGTCGGGATCGCCGAGCCCGGCAGCGCGGCGGGGACGACGGCGGCGTCGAGGCGCCGGAACGCACCAGACGCGATGACCCCTTCGGTATCCACGAGCGCATCGCACACGCGGCCGTCGATCCGGCCCTCGGCCCGCTGGACGGTCGTCGCCGCGCCGCTCGCGACGAACACCGCAGCCGCTCGGACGTCATCGGCGACCGCTACGGCGCGCAGGCCCACGACACCGCCGAGCAGCACCGCGAGGACGACAGCGGACGTCGCTGCCCACGAGGCTCCGGAAGCGATGTCGCGCCACGCCTCCCGCCAGACCTCGGTCACCTGCATCCGGCGAGGGCTCATCGGTACCGCCCGAGGTCGAGCACTCCGTCGCAGGCGTCACGGCTCGCGTCGTCGTGCGTGGCGACGACGACGACCGCCCCCGACGCGGCGAGCGCACCGATCCCACGGTTCACCTCGATCGCGGCCGCTCGGTCGAGTTGCGCCGTCGGCTCGTCGACCAGCATCAGACCCGGCGCGCTGGCGATGGCGCGCGCGAGCATCAGGCGTTGCGCCTCACCACCGGACAGTTCGGCGAATCGCGCGTGCGCCCGCGAACCGAGCCCGAAGCGCTCGAGGACCCCGAGCGCGCGGACGTCCGCGGTCCGACGATCCGCGCCCTGGGCGACGAACGGCAACGCGACGTGGTCGAGCACTCGGCGGCGGGCCACCCCGTGCGGGTTCTGGAAGACCCAGAGCGGCCGACAGCCCGGCGGACGGACGGCGGCACCGCGCGTCGGACGGAGCATCCCGGCGAGGATCGCGAGCAGCGTGGACTTGCCGGAACCGCTCGGCCCGACGACCGCGGTCACGGTCCCCTCGGCGAAGGTGCGGTCGACGCGGTCGAACAGCACGGTGCCGTTCGGCCAGACGTGCCCGACGCCCTCGAGCGTCACCGACACGAGCTGGACCGGTCCGGCGCAGCACGGATCCGGTCGAGCGTTCGTCCGCCGGGCACCCGGACGAACGACTGCCCGAGTTCCGATCCGAGCACCTCGACCCGGAGTGACCGCCCCGTCGTCGGTTGCACGCATGCCTGCGCGCCCACGAGGTCCCAGAGGGCCGTCGGTGGCACCACCTGGACGGTTCGTGGGCGGCTGAGCGTCCAGGTCGCGGCCACCGTCGGTGCGCCGTCCGCCGAAGCGACCGTCGCCGCGTACTCCGGCAGGGCGGTGATAGCAGCGAGGTCCGTCGGCGCGGAGACCACCCCTGCGGTGTCGATCGGGACGTCGGCATTCCCGATCCGCAGCACGCGCTCCCCCGGCGCCGGATCGACCGGGAGCGCCTCGATGCGCGCACCGCGGAGTTCGGCCGGGAGTTCGACGAGGACACCGTCGGCGCCGACCGCTGCCCCGACGACGGCCACGCACGCCAGGACGATGTTCTCGGCGGCTGGCACCCATGCGAACGGGTCCCGCAGCACGACGTCGTCGGGCAGGTCGTCGCGGTCGACACCTCGGTCGACCAGGAACTGCTGCGCAGCGCGGAGCGTGCCCGGGCCGAGGACGCCGTCGGTGCTCAATCCGGCACCGAGGCGCGTGAGTTCCCGCTGCAACCCCGTGACGTCGGCCCCGCTGTCGCCGAGCTCGAGGTCGCGCCACAGCGGCTCGTCACTGGCGAGCGCGATCACCGGCCGCCCGTCGACCTGCGCGAAGACGTCCCCGCTCCGCACGGGTGCCCCGGTCGAGCACGTCGACGTCGTCACCGTGCCGGTCCGCGACGTCACGACCGCCCGTGGGGCACCGGTGTCGAGTGCGAGCTGCACCTGTCGTTCGTCGGCATCGGTGCGTTCGGTCACCCGGACGGTGCTCGCGGGGGCCGCCGTCCGGAGTGCCGCCGGGACCTCGGCCGGCACAACGACCACGATGGCGGCGGCCGTCGCCGCCGCGACCACCATCGCCCCGAGCGCCAGGAGTGCGGCAGACGGGAAGCGCATCAGCGCCGCCAGAGGCCGAGGGGGTCCAGCCGACACTGGACGGCTGCGGGATCCCACGGCGAGAAGGAGAAGTTCCCGTCGTCGTTCTGATCACGCCAGTCACGTTCGGTGTACGTGTCGTCGACGAGTTTCGCAGCACGGAGGCACGCGACAGTGATCGTTGCCTCGTCCTGCTTCTCCGGGTTCCGCCGGACCTCGTTGAACAGGTAGGTCACGTCGCTGTCGAAGTCCTTCGCGCACTTCGACTTCGAATCGTTCATGGCCGTGGCGTCTTCAGCCTTCCGCCCGGGGAGCGGCGACGCTTCGGACGTGCCGTCCTCCGCTGTCGTGTAGTCGTAGCCGAGATCTCGCATGCATGCGCTCATGCGGGCCTGCGCATCTGCGACCTCCCGCGCCGAGATCGTTCCGTCCGAGAGGATCTGCCGCTGGTACGGGCTGGTGTCGGCGGCTGATTCCGCGAACTCATCCGCCCACGGCCCAGCGTCGGAGAAGCCTGACGGATCGACGACCCGGGGGGCAGCATCTGCGGAGGCGCAGCCAGCGAGTGCCGCGGCGGCGATCACCCCGACGACCGTTGCTCCCCGCGCACGGTTCCGGATCACCGCGTCAGGCCCGGGTCATGCCGTACTGGGCGATGTTGGTCCAGCAGGCAGCCTGGTAGGACCACTTGTTGCCACCGACCACGTTCCCCCACTTCATCGTCCCGCTCCGCAGACGGTTGAAGTGCTGAGCGCGACCACACCCCGACTCGTTGAAGCCCGTGCTCTGCGTCACCTTCCGCCAGCACGTCGCAGCACTCGCCTCCGGCGCCGTCACGGTGTCGACCGCGATCCCGCCGCCCACGACACTCCCCAGCACGACCGCACCCAGTACGACGTTCTTGATCGACATCGATCTCCCCTTCGTTGCGACATCACCCTGATGTCACCGTTAACGTATTACCGGTCAGTGAGAGAACGCAACGACCGTCACCACATCCGTGCAGGATGGACGCGTGAGTGACGACATCCGGTGGGAGGTGGTCGAGGAGAGCACGCTGTCGCTCCCCGACCACGAAGCGATCGCAGCGCTGCTCGGGCAGGCCTTCCCCGACTGGTCGCACTGGTACGTGGGCGGCCGGAGCTGGTCCGGCATGCAGCCGGAACGCCGGGTGCTCGCGCACGACGCCGACGGGGTCGTCCTGGCCCACGTCGGCATCCGCCGCATGTACATCTCCGTCGGCGGACAGGACGTCCTGGTCGGCGACACCGGCCTGGTCGCCGTCGCACCCCGCCTGCAGGGCACCGGCGTCGGCCGCGAGCTGATGACCCGGACCGCGGCGGTCCTCGAGGGACTCCGCGTCCCCTTCGGGTTCCTCGGCGCGGGCGAGGACCGCATCCCGTTCTACGCGAAGCTCGGCTGGCACGAGTTCCCCGAGGCCGTCGGCACCTTCTCGGCGTTCACGGCCGAGGGCGCGGGCGTCAGCAACACCGAGCAGGGCGGCTGGATGGCGCTGCCGGTGGCAGCGCAGCTCGAGGACTGGCCCGCTGGGCCGATCTGGCTGAACGGCCAGCAGGTCTAGAACCGCTTCAGACCGACAGACGGGAGGCCCGGTACCAGCTGGTACCGGGCCTCCCGTCCGTCAGGTGGTGGAGCGGGGCTTACGCCTCGACCGCGACCTTCTCCGGATCCTCGTTGGAGCCCGGCGCGCTCGGCGTGACCGCGGCGCGCACGCGCGCACCCAGGTCGGCGTCGACGTTCGTCCAGTAGGCGAACACGCGCTCGCGCAGGTCGTCGCGCGTCACCTTCGAGACGTGGCCGGCGATGTTGCCGACCAGGCGCTCACGGGCGGCGTCGTCCAGGACCTCACGGACGAGCGTGCCGGCCTGGCCGAAGTCGTCGTCCTCCGGGTGCAGGGTCGCGGCGGAACGCTGCAGCGCACCGTCGGACTCCCAGCCCGGGGCGTCGTCGGTCGCGTTCGGGTCGGCGTGCGCACCACCGAGCGAGTTCGGCGCGTACACCGGCACCTCGGACTTCTGGAAGTCGAAGCGCATGCCGCCGTCCTTCGAGTACGAGTGGACCTCGTTCTTCGGGGCGTTCACCGGCAGCTGGGCGTGGTTCGTGCCGACACGGTAGCGGTGGGCGTCCGCGTAGCTGAAGATGCGCGCCAGGAGCATCTTGTCAGGGCTCGCCGCGATGCCGGGCACGAAGTTCGAGGGGGCGAACGTCGCCTGCTCGATCTGCGCGAAGTAGTTCTCCGGGTTGCGGTTGAGCTCCATCGTGCCGACCTCGATGAGGGGGTAGTCCGCGTGCGGCCACACCTTCGTCAGGTCGAACGGGTTGAAGCGGTAGGTCGCGGCGTCCTCGTAGGGCATGACCTGCACCTTGAGGGTCCACCGCGGGAAGTCCTGACGCTCGATCGCGGCGTGCAGGTCGCGGATGTGGAAGTCCGCGTCCTCGCCGGCGATGCGGTCGGCGTCCTCCTGCGTCAGGGTCTTGTGGCCCTGCTCGGTGATGAAGTGGTACTTCACCCAGAAGCGCTCGCCCTCGGCGTTGATCCACTGGTAGGTGTGCGAGCCGAAACCGTCCATCTCGCGCCAGCTCGCCGGCAGGCCGCGGTCGCCCATCAGCCACGTGACCTGGTGCGCCGACTCGGGCGACAGGGTCCAGAAGTCCCACTGCATGTCGTGGTCGCGCAGGTGCGAACCGGGCAGGCGCTTCTGCGAGCGGATGAAGTCGGGGAACTTGATGCCGTCGCGGATGAAGAACACCGGGGTGTTGTTGCCGACCAGGTCGTAGTTGCCCTCGGTCGTGTAGAACTTCAGCGCGAAGCCGCGGGGGTCGCGCCAGGTGTCGGGGGAACCCTGCTCACCGGCGACGCTCGAGAACCGGGCGAGCATCTCGGTGGTCTGCCCGGGCTGCAGGAACGCGGCTCGGGTGAAGCGCGAGACGTCCTGCGTGACGGTGAAGGTACCGAAGGCGCCGCCACCCTTGGCGTGCACGACCCGCTCCGGGACACGCTCGCGGTTGAACTGGGCGAGCTTCTCGACCAGGTAGTGGTCGTGCAGCGCGAGGGGGCCGTCGGCCCCGACGCCCATCGAGTGCTCGTCGCTCGAGACGGGTGCGCCGCTGTTGGTCGTGGTGGTCGGGGTGCCGGTCGGCGTGTTCTGGTCGGACACGGTTCCTCCTTGAGGTGGGACGTTGGTTCGGTCAGGGGTGCTCGGGTGGTTCGGGATCCGGCGCGTCGTGCGGCCGGTGCGGTGGGCGGTCGCCGTCAGGCGGGCGCGGGGGCGACGTCCGGGTCGTCGTGCTCCACACCGTCGCGCTCTGCCGCTGCGCAGCGCTCGCAGATGCCCCAGTAGGTGACCTCCGCGGTGGTGACCGCGAAGCCGTGGGTCTCGGACGGCGTCAGGCAGGGCGAGTGGCCGACCGCACAGTCGACGTCCTCGATGGCGCCGCACAGGGTGCAGACGATGTGGTGGTGGTTGTCACCGGTGCGGCGCTCGTACCGCGCGGGGCTGCCAGCCGGTTCGATGCGGCGGACGAGCCCGACGCCGGTCAGGGCGTTCAGCACGCCGTAGACGGCCTGGTGACTCGTGGTCGGCAACTCCACGGCGAGCGCGGTGACGATGTCGTCCGCGGTGGCGTGCGGCATCGAGTCGGTCGCGCGGAGCACCGCGAGACGCGGGGTCGTGACCCGGAGCCCCGAGGAACGGAGCAGATCGGCGTCGGCGTCCATGCTGAGCCTTTCTTTTGCAGGAATCAAGACAACGTGTTCACTGTACACGAGCTTCTGCTGCCGGCCATCGAAGGACGCATGCCGCCACCGGAATACGAAGTGTCACGATCCGGTCGCGATCCGCTGGGACGCCGCTGGACCGACCGATCCGCACGCTAACGTCCGGACATGCCCACGAGCCAGGGTCTGCCTGAACAGGCGAACAGCACCGAGGACGTCCGGGGGATCATCGCGAAGCGGGACCTGGTCGTCGACCTCATCCGGACGGCCTGCGTCGTCCTCGTCGTCATCGTGCACGTCACGATGGTCGGCGTCGCCGCCGACGACCAGGGGGTGCGGGTCACGAGCCCGCTGCAGGAACTCCCCTGGTACGTCGCCGCCACCTGGGTCGGGCAGGTGATGCCGCTGTTCTTCGTGGTCGGCGGGTTCGCGAGCGCCGTCGGCTGGCGCAGCACCGTCGCCCGAGGCGCACCGAGCCCCGCCCGCGACTTCCTGGCCACCCGACTGGTGCGGCTGTTCCGGCCCGCGGTGCCGCTGTTCGTGTTCCTCGCGCTCGGGCTCGGGGTCGCCACGGCCGCGGGGACGCCGCCGGAGCTCCTGGCCGAGGTCGCGTTCGGCATCGGTTCGCCGCTCTGGTTCCTGGCCGCCTACGGCATCACCCAGTGCTGCGTGCCCGTGATGATGCGCCTGCACGAACGAGCACCCTGGGCCACCCTCGCCGTGCTGCTCGTGCTCGCCGGAGCGGTCGACGCCGTCCGCCTGGCCACCGGTGTCGCCGAGGTCGGGCTGCTCAACCTCGGGCCGGTGTGGCTCTTCGCGCAGCAGCTCGGCTTCCTCTGGGCCGACGGCTGGTTCGCTCGCCGGTCGAAGGTGCTCCTGCTGGGCATCGCCGTCGCCGCCTACGCCGTGCTCGTACCGATGACCTCGGTCGGGCTCTGGGCACCCGACATGCTGCAGGACCTCAACCCGCCGATGCTCCCGTTGGCGTTCCTGGCGATCGCGCAGGCCTGCCTGGTCCAGCTCGTGCACGCTCCGCTCTCCCGACTGATGCGCACCCGGGCCGCCCTCGGGGCAGTGTTCGTGCTCGGCCGGGACGGCATGACCATCTACCTGTGGCACCTGCCGCTCTTCATCGCGCTGAACGGCGTCGCCCTGCTCGTCGGACTGCCGTTCCCGACGCCGGGTTCCGGTCCGTGGTGGGCGTCCCGGGTCGTCGCACTCGTGGTGGTGCTCGCCGTCGCGCTCGGGGTGGCCAGGGCTCTGCGCTGGTTCGACCGGCCGCTCCCCCGGCTGTTGCCGTCGGCCGACCGTCCGTCGTGGCCGGTCGTCGCGCTCGCCGCCTTCTGCACGATCGGCCCGGCGTTCCTCGTGATGCAGCTGCACCTGTCGTTCGGCGTCGCGCTCGTCGGTGCAGTGGCCGTGCCGGTGGGCGTCTGGCTGCTGTCGCGGACCGTCCCGGCACGCGGGGTCGCCCGGATCTGAACCGGTTCTCACCGTCCCGGGGCCAGCCGGACCCCCGGCGGACGTCGGGCGGACGGAGGATGGCTCCGGCGGCGCGGAGGACGAGCCCGCCTGATCCCCAGGAGGCTCCCCACGCCGTCGACACCCGAGTTCTGGAGCACCTGGCGGTTCGATCCCCTGGCGGCGGTGCTCCTCGTCGTCGCCGCGGTCGCCTACTGCCGGTGGGTCGGCGGCGCGGCGCGGCGGGGTGCCCGCTGGCCGTGGTGGCGCACGCTCGCCTTCGCCACGGCGCTCGTGCTGTTCGGCGTCCTGCAGTTCGGCATCGTCGGCGTCGACGACGAGCGGTTGCGCTGGGCCTTCGTCCTGCGGGCCGCCCTGCTGTTCTTCGCGGTCCCCACCTTCGCCGCGCTCGGTGCGCCCGTCGCACTGCTCCGGATCGGCGGCCCGGGTCGCCTCGCGCAGGTCGCCGACGCGGTCATGGGGTCACGTCCGGTGCGCCTGCTCGGCAACGCGATCGTCGCGCCGCTGGTCGCGCTCGCGCTGTTCGCCGTCCTGCTCACCCCGTTCTCGGCGGTGATCCGGGAGTCCCCCGCATGGGCGGCTGTCCTCACCGTGGCCGTGCCGGCGCTGGGGTTCGGCCTGCTCGCGCCACTGTCCGAGGTCGGCGTGCTCGTCTCGTCGACGTTCGCCACGGCCGAGTTCCTGCTGGCGTTCGTCGAGCTGGTCGTCGACGCGGTCCCGGGCATCGTGCTGCGGATCACGAACCACGTGCTCGACGGGTCCCTCGTGCCGGTGGTCGGGCGGGCCTGGTACCCGTCGCCGCTGCAGGACCAGCACCTGGCGGGCGACCTGCTGTGGTTCATCGCCGAGGTGGCGGACATCCCCGTGCTCGTCGCCCTGTTCATCCGGTGGCAGCGGACCGACCGCCGCGAGGCCCGGGCCGTCGACGCCCTGACCGACGAACAGATGGACGAGCTGACCCGAGCGCACCTGCGGCGCCGCGGCTGAGCGTCGGGACGCCCCTCGTTCCACTTCGTGAGCAGCAATGGTCGGGTGCCCGAAGGCGACCCGACCATTGCTGCTCACGAAGTGCGTTCGTGCCCTACTTCGACGGGGCCCCGGCGGGCTCGGCGTCGGGCTGCGTGGTCACCGAGCCGGTCTGCTGCCACGCGACGGTCTGCTTCGGCTTCGCCAGGAACAGCGCCGCGACGATGGCCACGACGAGCACGATCGCGGGCAGGTAGAGCGACTCACCCATGGCCTTCGAGAACGGCTCGAGCAGGAAGCCCGGCAGCGCGCCGACCTGCTGCTCCGCACCACCGGCCGAGGCCCCACCGGACGACGCCGGGAAGTTCGCGGTGATCCGGGCCTCCATCAGGGCGGCGATGCCGGCCGAACCGAGCACCGCACCGATCTGGCGGGTGGTGTTGTAGACGCCCGAGCCGGCACCGGCCAGCTTCGGCGGCAGGTTGCGCGTCGCCGAGACGGACAGCGGTCCCCACATGCAGGCGTTGGCGAGACCGAGGAGCGCGCTCGGCAGGAGCACCCAGCCCCACTCGGCACCGCTCGACAGCAGGGCGCCGAACCAGAACAGGCCGGCCGAGAAGCAGGCGAGGCCGAACGCGGCGACCCAGCGCGGGTTCCAGCGGTTCAGGTTCTTGCCGACGATCGGGGCCAGTGCCGCCGACAGCACGGCCTGCGGCACGAGGAGCAGCGCGGCCTGGGTGGGCGAGAAGCGCAGGACGTCCTGGGCCCACAGCATGATCGGCAGGGCGAACGACGCGATCGCGACACCGACG
The DNA here is from genome assembly GCF_903970855.1 of Curtobacterium sp. ME12. Classification (NCBI taxonomy): domain Bacteria; kingdom Bacillati; phylum Actinomycetota; class Actinomycetes; order Micrococcales; family Microbacteriaceae; genus Curtobacterium; species Curtobacterium sp. ME12. The sequence goes on along the minus strand of NZ_CAJCKD010000003.1, from coordinate 188,391 downwards.
GCCGTGATGGCGACGTTGGCCAGGGTGAAGTTGCGGTCGCGGAACAGGCCGAGCGGCAGCAGCGGCTCACCCTTCTGCACGCCCTGCCAGACGACGAACCCGGCGAGCACGACGAGGCCGACGATGATGAGCGACCAGACCGAGATCGGGCCCGTGATGGTGCCCCAGTCGTAGGTCTCGCCCTCCTGGATGCCGAAGACGAGCAGGAACAGGCCGACCGCGCTCAGCACGATGCCCAGGTAGTCGAAGCGGTGCCCGTGCCGGTCGAACGACGGCACGAAGCGCTGCGCGAGCACGAACGCGACGACACCGACGGGGACGTTCACGAAGAAGATCCACTCCCAGCCGAAGCCGTCGACGAGCAGGCCGCCCACGATCGGGCCGACGAGCGACGCGACACCGGCGACGGCGCCCCAGAGACCCATCGCTGCGCCGCGGTTCTGCGGCGGGAAGATGCGCGTGATGACCGACATGGTCTGCGGGCTCATCATCGCTGCGCCGAGACCCTGCACGACGCGGGCGACGATCAGCACCTCGATCGAGCCGGCCAGGCCGCACCACAGGCTGGCGAGCGTGAAGACCACGAGGCCGATCTGGTACATGACCTTCGGGCCGAAGCGGTCACCGAGCCGGCCGGTGATGAGCAGCGGCACGGCGTAGGCGAGCAAGTAGGCGCTCGTCACCCAGATCACGGAGTTGATGTCCGCGTCGAGCTCCTGGGCGATGGTGGGGGTGGCGACCGACACGATGGTCGAGTCGACGAGGATCATGAAGAACCCGACGACGAGTGCCCACAGGGCGGGCCACGGCTTCTTCTCGGTCGTCCGCGGAGGCGTGACGGTGGTCATCGAGTGGTTTCCTTGCTGTTCGTGGTGGTGTCTTCGGACGCGGCGGGGGCGTCCCAGGAGATGTGGCCGGCGGCGATCCGGTCGGCCGTGGCGACGAGCCACTCGATCTGCGTCGTGAGGATGGCACGCACGTACGACACGTCGAGCCAGTACCGCTCGGGCAGGTCCTTGGCACGGACGACCCCGAGGATCTCGTCCGCCTCGTCGCGCTGGGCCTGGAGTGCGACGGCCCGTGCCCGGAGGGCGGACTCGGCCTCGTCGACCGACAGGTTCTCGATCTCGGCGACGGCCAGGTGGAAGACGGGGTACTCCTCGGCCGGTTCGGCGATCAGCCGGACGAGCCCGTCGTGCAGGGCCGTCCACCCGTCGTCCGTGATCGCGTAGGTGGTGCGTTCCGGGCGGTTGCCCGCCCGGTCGGTCCCCACGACCTCGGCGAGGCCGAGCTCCACCAGGCGGCCGACCTGGTGGTACAGGGTGCCGGGCCGGACCTTGACGTTCCGGCCGTCCCGGCGGTGCGTCATCGTCTGGAACATCTCGTAGGGATGCGTCGGCCCCTCGGCCAGGAGCCCGAGCGCGGCGAACGCGAGTGGCGTGAGCGACGGCACACGTGCCTCCAGTCCGCTTGTTCGTTGTTGACTATTCGAAGTGGAATATACGCATTGGAACATGCATGAGCAACCGCACAGCAACGGCCAGCCAGGAGGCCCGTGGCCGTCCCGGCGTGTCGCGCGCGCCCCGTAGACTGGTCGCGTCCCCCCACCCCTGAAGCGCTGGAGAGAACACGTGCCAACGATCGTCGTCGAGGTCATGCCCAAGGCCGAGATCCTCGACCCCCAGGGGAAGGCCGTGGGCAACGCCCTGGCCCGCCTCGGCAAGGCCGACCTGACCAACGTCCGCATCGGTAAGCGCTTCGAGGTGACCGTCGACGGCCCCGTCGACGACGCCAAGCTCGCCGAGGTCCGTGACATCGCAGCCGACGTCTTCTCGAACGCGGTCATCGAGGACGTCGTGTCCGTGACCGTCGAAGGCCAGTGACCCGGATGCGCATCGGCGTCATCACGTTCCCCGGCTCGCTCGACGACCGCGACGCCCAGCGCGCCGTCCGTCTCGCCGGCGCCGACCCCGTCGCCCTGTGGCACGGGGACCACGACCTGCAGGGCGTCGACGCCATCGTGCTGCCCGGTGGGTTCTCGTACGGCGACTACCTGCGCGCCGGCGCGATCGCCGCGAAGGCCCCGATCATGGCCGAGGTCATCGACGCCGCCGGCAAGGGCATGCCCGTGCTCGGCATCTGCAACGGTTTCCAGATGTTGGCCGAGGCCCGTCTGGTCCCCGGAGCGCACACCCGCAACGCGCACCAGCAGTTCATCCGCCGCGACCAGAAGCTCCGCGTCGAGACCACCGCGACCGCCTGGACCTCCGGCTTCAGCGCCCAGCAGGAGATCACCATCCCGCTGAAGAACGCCGACGGCCGCTTCGTCGCGGACGCCGACACCATCAAGCGCATCGAGGACAACGGCCAGGTCGTGTTCCGCTACGTCGGTGTGAACCCGAACGGCTCCATCGACGACATCGCCGGCGTCTCGAACGAGCGCGGCAACGTCGTCGGCCTCATGCCGCACCCGGAGCACGCGACCGAGGCCGGCTTCGGCCCCGACACCCCCGCTGCGATGGCCTCGGGCACCGACGGCCTGACCTTCTTCACCTCCGTGATCGAGCACGCGCTCGTCAAGTGACAGGGAACAACGACACCGTGACGACACCCGTTCGCCCGAAGCCCGACACCGTGCAGGACGCGGCAGCCACCCCCGACAAGGAGCAGCCGTACGACGCGCTGGGCCTGAAGCCGGACGAGTACGCCCGCATCAAGGAGATCCTCGGCCGCCGCCCCACCTCGGGCGAGCTGGCGATGTACTCGGTGATGTGGAGCGAGCACTGCTCCTACAAGTCCTCGAAGAACTACCTCCGTCAGTTCGGCAAGAAGGTCACGCCGGAGATGACGAAGAACCTGATGGTCGGCATGGGCGAGAACGCCGGAGTCGTCGACGTCGGCAACGGCTGGGCGGTGACCTTCAAGGTCGAGTCGCACAACCACCCGTCCTACGTCGAGCCGTACCAGGGCGCGGCCACCGGTGTCGGCGGCATCGTCCGCGACATCATCTCGATGGGCGCCCGCCCCGTCGCCGTGATGGACCAGCTCCGCTTCGGCGCGATCGACCACGAGGACACCGCACGCGTCGTGCACGGCGTCGTCGGTGGCATCTCGTTCTACGGCAACTGCCTCGGCCTGCCGAACATCGGCGGCGAGACCTACTTCGACCCGGTGTACCAGGGCAACCCGCTGGTCAACGCCCTCGCGGTCGGCGTCCTGCGCCACGAGGACCTGCACCTGGCGAACGCGTCCGGCGCCGGCAACAAGGTCGTCCTGTTCGGTGCCCGTACCGGTGGCGACGGCATCGGCGGCGCGTCGATCCTGGCGTCCGACACCTTCACCGAGGGCGGCCCGACGAAGCGTCCGGCCGTGCAGGTCGGCGACCCCTTCGCCGAGAAGGTCCTGATCGAGTGCTGCCTCGAGCTGTTCCAGAAGGACCTGGTCGAGGGCATCCAGGACCTCGGCGCCGCGGGCATCTCCTGCGCCACCTCGGAGCTCGCGAGCAACGGTGACGGCGGCATGCACATCTCGCTCGACGACGTCCTGCTCCGCGACCCCACGCTCACCGCCGAAGAGATCCTGATGTCGGAGAGCCAGGAGCGCATGATGGCGGTCGTCCGCCCCGACAAGCTCGACGAGTTCCTGAGCGTCGTCGGCAAGTGGGAGGTCGAGACCAGCGTGCTGGGCGAGGTCACCGGCACCGGCCGACTCGTCATCGACTGGCAGGGGCAGGAGATCGTGAACGTCGACCCGCGCACCGTCGCCGTCGACGGCCCGGTCTACGACCGCCCGGTCGCCTACCCGACCTGGATCGACGCGCTGCAGGCCGACACCGCCGCCTCGCTCGACCGGCCGGCCGACGGCCCCGCACTGAAGGCACAGTTCCTCAGCCTGCTCGGTTCGCCGAACCTGGCGTCGAAGAACTGGGTCACGAACCAGTACGACACCTACGTGCTCGGCAACACCGCGCTGTCCTTCCCCGACGACGGCGGCATGATCCGCGTCGACGAGGAGACGGGGCTCGGTGTCGCCATCGCGACCGACGCCAACGGTCGTTACTGCCAGCTCGACCCGAAGCAGGGTGCACGCCTGGCCCTGGCCGAGGCGTACCGCAACGTCGCCGTCACCGGTGCCGTCCCCGCCGCCGTCACCGACTGCCTGAACTTCGGCTCTCCGGAGAACCCCGAGGTCATGTGGCAGTTCTCCGAGGCGGTCGAGGGCCTGGCCGACGGCTGCATGGAGCTCGGCATCCCGGTCACCGGCGGCAACGTGTCGTTCTACAACCAGACCGGCACGACCCCGATCCACCCGACGCCCGTCGTCGGCGTGCTCGGCATCATCGACGACGTCGCCAAGCGCGTGCCGTCGGGGTGGCAGGACGACGGCCACAACATCTACCTGCTCGGCACCACGAGCCTCGAGCTCGACGGCTCCGCGTGGGCCGGCACCGTGCACGGGCACCTGGGTGGGCGTCCGCCGGCGGTGGACCTCGAGCGCGAGAAGGCCCTCGCCGAACTGCTGTACGCGGCGTCCGGCGAGCAGCTGCTCACCAGCGCGCACGACCTGGCGGACGGCGGCCTCGGCCAGTCGCTCGCCGAGTCCGTGCTCCGCTTCGGCATCGGCGCCCGCGTGGTGCTCGACGAGCTCGAGGCCCGCGACGGCATCGACACCGCGACGGCGCTGTTCTCCGAGTCGACCGGTCGCGTCATCGTGACCGTCCGCCGCGAGGACGACGTGCGGTTCCAGGGCATGTGCGACGGCCGGGGGTTCCCGGTGCTGCGCATCGGCGTGACCGACGCGACGTCGAGCACGCTCGAGGTCCAGGGCGCGTTCGAGGCCACGGTCGACGAGCTGCGCGGCACCCACGCCGCGACGCTGCCGGCCCGCTTCGGCGACGTGATCGTCGAGGACGTCACCGAGGGGTACGTCGGCCGCGGGCCGCTCGACTCCGACGGTGCCTTCTCGCCGCGCACCGACGCCTAGGTCCGGGTCGCCGATGCCGATCGTCACCCTGCCCTTCGCCGAGCTCGTCGACCGGTTCGGCCCCGTGCCGGACGGCATCGAGCTGGACGTCTGGGACGTCGAGTCGCCGTACGGTCGCCCGGACGACGTCGCGATCACGTTCCTGCCGTTCTACTTCGAGGGGCGGCACCGCTGGCAGTTCGTGCACGACCTGCCCGAGCTCCAGCTGCTGCAGCTGCCGAGCGCCGGGTACGAGCACGCCGTCCCGCACGTGCCCGGACACGCGCAGCTGGCGAACGGTCGTGGCATCCACGACGACGAGACCGCCGAGCTCGCCGTCGGCCTCGCGCTGACGTCACTCCGCGAGATCTCGGCGTTCCAGGTCGACCGTGCGAACGGCGTCTGGGACTCCCGCGAGACCCGATCGCTCGCCGACCGCCGGGTGACCGTCGTCGGCTACGGGGCGATCGGGTCCGCGATCGCCACCCGGTTCGAGGCGTTCCGCACCGAGGTGACCGTGGTCGCCCGGACCGCTCGCGAGCAGGACGGCCGGCACGTGCACGCGTTCGGTGAGCTGCCCGACCTGGCTCCGACGACCGACGTGCTCGTGCTCATCGCCCCCCTCACCGCCGAGACCGAGCGCCTGGTCGACGCGGAGCTGCTCGCGGCGCTGCCGGACGGCGCCCTCGTGGTGAACGTGGCGCGCGGCAAGGTCGTCGACACCGACGCCCTGGTCGCCGAGCTGCGGTCGGAGCGGCTGTTCGCGGCCCTCGACGTCACCGACCCGGAGCCCCTGCCCGCCGGACACCCGCTGTGGACGACCCCGAACACCGTGCTCACCCCGCACGTCGGCGGCAACACCGACCTGAGCGTGCCGCGGTCGATCGAGCTGATGCGCAAACAGGTCGCCGCGCTGGCGGAGGGTCGCCCGTTCGAGAACCTGATCGAGTTCTGACGAGCGAGCGGAACCGCGGCGTCACTCGAGTCGCAGCGCCATCCCCAGGCTCGGCGCGACGTCCTCGAAGCCGAGGGACCGGTAGAGCCGCTGCCCCGGCGGGTCTCCGACGAGCGTGACGTACGCGCCCGCAGGTGCACGGTCGCGGACGTCCGCCAGCAACCACTCGACGACCTGACGGCCGAGACCCTGCCGCTGGTGTGCGGGATCGGTGGCGATGTCGGCGATGTGGAAGTACCACCCGCCGTCGCCGATCGTGCGACCCATCGCGACGGGCGTGCCGTGCTCGTCCACCACGTGGCACGCCGACCAGCTGCCCGCGATCGCTCCGGCACCCTGGGCGGGGTCCTTCGGGGACAGACCGGAGTCCCGGCGCAGCCGCAGGTAGTCCTCGAGCGGCGGTGCACCGACGATGATGCGGTACTCGGGCTGTTCCTTCCCGGCGGTCACGGTCAGAGCGGGACGACGCAGGTCGGGGTGCCGACCGGGATCTGCGCGACGGCTTCGCCGGGCATGCCCTCGGCGTCGAGCGGCAGCACGGCGACGGCGTCGGACATCTGGTTCGCCACCAGGACGAACCCGGGCACGCGAGCGAAGTGCCGCGGCCAGACCCCACCGCAGGGCACCGACCCGACGACGACGAGCCCGCCGTCACGCGCGTCGAGCACCACGAGCAGGTCCCGCCCGCGCACCGCCACGTACGCGCGGCCGGCCTCGTCGACCTCGATGTGGCTGAGCAGCGACTCCCCCACGGCACCGTCGAACGTCGGCGCGGCGGCGATCGTCACGAACGAGCCGGAGTCGTCGCGACGCAGGCGGTGCACGTGCCCGTCGAGTTCACCGGCGACGAGCAGGTCACCGTCGATCCAGGCCATGTGCCTCGGGCCGGCGCCGGGTGTCACGTGGTGCACGCGGAGCGTCTCGATGTCGGGGACCCCGTCGGCCGACACCGACACGCGGAACTCGTGCAGGGCGTCGCCGCCGAGGTCGGCGACGAGCACCGTGCCGTCCGGAGTCGCGATCGACTGGTGGGCGTGCGGGCCGTCCTGGCGGTCTTCGTCGGGACCGGTCGCGTCGGGCAGCACGGCGACCGCGACGGCCTCGGCCGGCACGGAGCGCTGGTCGGCGTCCGCGTGCAGTACCACGCCGTCGCTGGCGGTCACCGAGGCGGCGTGCGACTCGGCCGGGGCGAGGGAGATCGCCGTGACCGTGCCGGAGACGTAGTTCGTGACGACGAGCGCACCCGAGGGGTCGACCCGCACGTGGCACGGGGCGTCTCCGCCGGCGGGGGCGTCCCACAGGTGCTCGAGTGCGCCGCCCTGCAGCCGGAAGGCCGACACTGCGCCGTCGTTCGTCTCGGAGACCGCGTAGACCCGGTCAGCCGAGACCGCCAGGAACGAGGGGTCGTCGAGCACCGCGACGGTCCGAGGCGCCGGAACGGCTTCGACCGGTCCGGCGTCGACCAGCGAGATGCCCGTGGCGTTCCCGCCGCCGGTCGCCGTGTACGACCCGATGAGCAGCGACGGCAGCTCGGCGCTCATTCGTCGCGGCCCGCGATGCGCTCGTGGTGGTGGATGACCTCGGCGACGATGAAGTTGAGGAACTTCTCGGCGAAGGCGGGATCGAGGTGGGAGTCGGCGGCGAGCGACCGGAGCCGTGCGACCTGGATCCGTTCGCGGTCCGGGTCGGCGGCCGGCATGCCCGACTCGGCCTTCAGGTGTCCCACGCGCTGCGTGTACTTGAAGCGTTCCGCGAGCATGTGGATCACGGCGGCGTCGATGTTGTCGATGCTCTGCCGGATGCTCCGCAGTTCGGCGACGGCGCTCGCGTCGGCCTCGGGCGGGGTGACGTCGTCGTTCATGGTCCGAGCCTACTGGCGGACGTGCAGCGGAACCCGGCCCGCTGCTGCGAGAATGTGCACATGTCGGTCCTGCTGGTGATCTCGGGTGTCTGCGCGGTCCTCGCGGGGCTCGTCCACGTGTACATCTTCTTCCTCGAATCGGTCATCTGGACCAGTCCGCAGGCACGCCGGATCTTCGGCATCGCTTCCGAGACCGAAGCCGTGGCGACCCGTTCGCTCGCCTTCAACCAGGGCTTCTACAACCTGTTCCTGGCGATCGGGGCGATCCTCGGCGTCGTGCTCGTCCTCGCCGGCAACACCGTGAGCGGCTGGACCCTCGTGGTGTTCTCGACCGCGAGCATGCTCGGTGCCGCGGTGATCCTGCTCGGCACGGGTCGCAAGTACGTCAACTCCGCCTTCAAGCAGGGCACGCTCCCCCTGATCGCGCTGCTCTTCGCGCTGCTGGGCTCCACCGTCGGCGTCTAGCCCACCGCTCCTCTCCCGAACTGCGAAAGCGACAGGGTGCCACCGGACATCGGTGGCACCCTGTCGCTTTCGCGGTACTGACCGGCGGAACCGGGCCAGCAGCAACGACCAGCTCTAGCCGAGCTTCTCCTCGAACTGCGCCGGCAGCTTGTCGAGCGCCCACTCGATCGCCGCCGTGGTGCCCATCGAGAACGCGGACGACACGTCCTTGTCGTCGAAGACGATCGCGTGCCCGGCCTCGACCGACGGCACCTTCTGGAACAGCTTGTTCGACGACGCTTCCGACGCGTCGACGTAGATCGGCAGGATGAGCGTCAGGTCGGCGTCGAGCAGGTCGAGGTTCTCGTCGGACAGGTGCACGGAGAACTCCTTGCCGGCCTGCTCGTCGATGGCCTTCGGGATCTCGAAGCCCAGGTTCCGCATGAAGGTCGAACGGCTGTCGGTGGAGGCGTACGCCCCGAAGCCCTCGGAACTGTAGGCACCGACGACGGCCGTCTTGCCCTCGAAGTCCGGGTGCGCCTTGCGTGCTGCGGCGTAGGCGTCATCGAGGCCCGAGAGCAGCTTCTTGCCCTCGGACTCCTTGCCGAGTGCCTTGGCGATCATGGTCGTCTGCTGCTCGGTCGAGGCGAGGTAGTTCTCGCCGCCCTTCGGGATCGCCACGGTCGGCGCGATCGCGGACAGCTTGTCGTACCGCTCCTTGTCACCCGAGGACTTCACGTCGAGGATCACGTCGGGGTCGAGCTTGAGGATGTCCTCGTAACTCGGCTCGAGCGTCTGGATGATCTTCGGCGACTCGTCGTACGCACCCTTGAGCCACGGACCGACTCCGTCGCCGCCGAAGGCGAGCCAGTCGCTCGCGCCGACCGGCTGGACCCCGAGCTCAAGCGCGGTCTCGGCGTCGCCCCACCCGAGCGCGACGACGCGCTTGGGCGCCGACGCGATGGTGGTGGTGCCGAGGCCGGTCGTGATCGAGACCGGGAACGCGGCGTCGGACGACCCCGACGACGCCGAGTCGGTCGAGGAGCCGGAGCCGGACGCGCAGCCGGCGAGGACGAGGGACGCTGCGACGACGGCGCCGGCTGCGGCGAGCACGCGTCGGAGACGCAAGGGAGAACGGTTCACGAAGGGTAGCCTAACCTAACGGAGTGCTCAGGAACACGGCTGGCTAGGCTGGGTGACCGTGGCGTTCACCGATCCAGGCCGTACGCACCTCGCGGTGCTCGGCTCCCCCATCGCGCACTCGCTCTCCCCCACGCTCCACGCAGCGGCCTACGACGCGCTCGACCTGCCCTTCACGTACGGGAGGCACGAGGTCGCGTCCGGCGAGCTCGCCGCGTTCGTCGCGGGGCTGGGTCCGGAATGGCGTGGGCTGAGCCTCACGATGCCGCTCAAGCGCGAGGTGCTGCCGCTGCTCGACCGCACCACCCCGCTCGTCGACGAGCTCGGGGTCGCCAACACGGTCGCGTTCCGCCACGAGGGCTCGACGATCGTCCGAGCCGGCGCGAACACCGACGTGCAGGGGCTCGTCCGCCCGGTCGAGGCGCTCGGACACCTGCCCGGCGAGGCCACGATCCTGGGCGGCGGAGCCACCGCGGCGAGCGCACTGACCGCTGCCGTCCGGCTCGGGGCGTCGCTCGTCCGGGTGTTCGTCCGAGACACCGCGAAGGCGCACGCGCTCGTCGACCTGGCCGTCCGGCTCGGTGTGACGCTCGAGGTGCACCCGCTGATCGAACTCGCCGGCACGCACCACGGTTTCGTCCTGTCGACGCTGCCGGGTGGTGCCGCCGATCCCCTCGAGTTCCGTCCGTCGGGGCCCGACGCCGTGCTGTTCGACGTCGCCTACGAACCGTGGCCCACCGCGGTCGCCAGCCGGTGGGCCGAGACCGGGGGCCGCGTGCTGAACGGCCTCGACATGCTCACCGAGCAGGCGATCGGGCAGATCCGGTTCTTCCTGACCGGTGACGAGGACGAGCTGCTCCCCGACGAGGCCGGCGTCCGCCGCGCGATGCGCACCGCGGTCGGCCTGCCGGCGGTCATCGGCCGCTAGCCCCGGAGGCGACGGCGACGGCGACGACGTCCGTCAGGCGACCACGCCGTCCACGTAGAACCATCGTCCCTGTTCGCGGACGAAGTCGCTCGTCTCCTCGAGCGTGCCGCGCTCGTCGTCGGAACGCCACCACGCGCGGAACGTGACGGTGCCGTGGGAGTCGAACGGGCCTCCCGAGGTGGTCGCCAGCACGTCCAGACGGGTCCAGCGCTGGGACCGGTCCAACTCGAGCCCGGCCGGCCGGGAGCGCGGGTGCCAGGTGAGCAGCAGGTACTCCGGCACGCCCAGCGCGAAGGCGCTGAAGCGGGAGCGCATGAGCCTTTCCGCGGTCGGTGCCACGGCCCCGGCGTGCAGGGGGCCGCAGCACTCCCCGTAGGGGTTGCCGCTCAGGCAGGGGCAGCGCGTCGCGTCGGTGACCACCGGCGGAACGTTAGTCGACGATGGACAGGGTCACGGTGATGTTGCCGCGGGTGGCGTTCGAGTACGGGCAGATCTCGTGTGCACGCTCGGCCAGGCGCTGCCGCTGCTCCTGCGGGGCCTTCGGGGCGTAGACGTCGAGCTCGACGGCGAGGCCGAAGGCGCCGTTGCCGGCGCCGCCGATGCCGACCTCGGCGGAGACCTCGGCGCCGGTGGTGTCCACCTCGAGCTCCTTGCCGGCGGCGTGCAGGGCACCGAGGAAGCACGCGGCGTACCCGGCGGCGAAGAGCTGCTCGGGGTTCGTGCCCTCGCCGCTGCCGCCCATCTCCTTGGGCGGGCGGGTGTCGAGGTCGAGCCGGTCGTCCTCGCTGCGGACGTGCCCGTCGCGGCCGCCCCCGGTGGCGTGGGCAGCGGCGGTGTAGACGATGTCGAGACTCATGCTCCGAGGCCACCGTGCTCGCCTGGGCGAATCCTGAGCGGCAGCACCACATCGCGGGTGCGGCGGCTCCGGGCGGGAACGCTCGGGCGTGTCCGGGTGGGGGCTGCGGGGCCGGCGCGCGATGCGCGATGCATCGAGTGAGCAGAAGGTGTCGAGTCCCCCGCCCGCACCCGACATCTTCTGCTCGCGAACGCGAGCGTCCGGGCGCCCTGCACCCCCACCGGGTAGACATGACGGGTGTTCAAGATCGGCTGGCAGGTGTTCCGGGAGCGGTTCCCCGCACTCATCGGGCCGCAGTACCGCCGTCGTGTCGTGGTCGTCGCCGCCGTCGTCGCAGTGGTCGCCTTCGTCGTGTTCCAGGCGGTCGCACTGCTCGTCGACGACGGTTCGGTCCCCCTCGCGGTGTGGCTGGTCGCATCGGCGCTGTTCGCAACCGGCGTCGGCGGCATCGTTTCGTGCTTCGTCCCGATCGGCCCGAAGGGGTGGGCGGTCCCGCCGATCCCCGGCATCGGATGGCGCGCACAGGAGGCCGTCGCCCGGTACTACCGCCGCAATCCGCCTCCGGTCGACCCGGAACACCGTGACGCCGTCCTCGACCGCATGCCCGAGACCCGCGACCTGATCGTCCGCAACGCGTTCCGGGGCTTCCTGCTGCTCGGCGGTTGGGCCCTGGCGCTCGTCGCGACCGTGGTGGTCAACGTCGCCACCGTGCCGGCCGGCGACGGGCTCGTCGGGCTGTCCGCCTTCTGGTTCATCGTGCCCCTGACCGGCGCCGTCACCGCGATCGGCGGCCTGCGCACCCTCGGCCGTCAGGAGCAGCTCCGCGTCGAGGCCGAAGCGCTCCCACCGGTTCCCCCGCGCCTGCCACCCCGCGGCCGTCCCGGCGCGCGGAGCGGCAGCAAGCTCGCCCTGCCGGAGGAGTGACCCGTGTTCACGCTCGGCTGGCAGGTGTTCCGCCGCCACGTCACGGACGTGCTGGATCCGGCACGCGTCCGTCGCGCTGCCCGGTGGTCCGGGTCCGCGGCGGTCGTCGCGTTGGTCGGGATGGCCGTCCTGGAGGCCCGGGTCGACTGGACGGGGACCGCCCCGGTCCGCAGCGCGGTCGCGATGGTGCTGCTGGCGCTCGGCGTCGGACTGCTCACCTTCGCGTGCATCCCGACGTGGCAGCCGCCGGACCCCTCGACCACGATCAACGGTCGGCAGGTGCGGCCCTCGTGGCAACTCGCCGCGCGGGGTGCCACGCAGCTGTACGTGCAGCGTCGGCCGGTGCCGGTCCTGCCGGAACACCGCGAGATCGTCCGCACCGACGCCGTCCTGCTGCGGCGGGGGCTGATCGGTACGCTCGCCCGGACGGCACCGTTGCTCGGTTCGGGTCTCGTCGCCGTCCTCGGGGCGTTCGTCCTCGGGCCCGCCAGCTGGTTCCACGTGCTCTGGTTCGCGGCGTACACGGTCGGGCTGTCGGAGTACGTCGTCCGCCTCGGCCGCTCCGAACGCGCCCGCCTGTCCGCCGAGTCCCTCGAGCCCGCACCCGGGACGTCCGCTCGCCCCATCGAGTGAGCAGAAGACGTCGGGTCGCGCAGTCGCACCCGACGTCTTCTGCTCACTCGGCGAACCGACGAGCCCGAGCCGCACCCGCACCGGCACCCGGACCCGCACCACTGTCGGCGGCGACGGGCACACTGGGCGCATGTGTGGAAGGTTCGTCGTCTCCGACACCACGGCCGATCTGTTGCCCGAGCTCATGGGCGAGCTCGCCGCCCGGACCGAGCACGTCGACGAGGACACCGGCGAGGTGCACCCCGGCCTCGCCCCGAGCTGGAACATCGCCCCGACCGACCCCGTGTACGCCGTCCGCCAGCGGCACGGTGAACGGGAGCTGCCGCAGATCAGCTGGGGCTTCGTGCCGAGCTGGGCGAAGGACTTCCAGAAGCAGCGGCCGAAGCCGATCAACGCCCGCATCGAGACGGTCGCGACGAGCGGCATGTTCAAGCGCGCCTTCGCCACGAACCGCTGCATCGTCCCGGCGCAGGGGTACTACGAGTGGGTGGTGCGCGAGGACGGTAAGGAACCCCACTTCGTGCACGAACCCGGCGGCGCCCTGGCGATGGCCGGCGTCGTGAGCGCCTGGCCCGACCCCACGAAGCCCGAGGGCGACCCGGACAAGTGGCGGCTGTCGCTCGCGATCATCACCCGTGACGCCCACGTCGCCCCGGGCGAGGTCCACGACCGCATGCCGGCGTTCCTGACGCCCGACGGCTACGACGACTGGCTCGGTGGCGACCTGCACGCCGACGACCTGCTGGCCCTGCTCGACCACGAGTCGCTGACGGTGGCCGCGGGGCTCGAGCAGTACGAGGTCTCCCGCACGGTGAACAGCGTGCGGAACGACGGACCGCAGCTCATCGCGCCCGTCGCGTAGGCGGTCGCGCCCCGCGCGCAGACGGGAGGCCCGGATCACCGCAGCGGGTCTGCTGCGGTGATCCGGGCCTCCAGTCCGGTGCCCTGTTACGGACGTGCGCTGCGGCGGATGCCCGGCACGACGCGGACCGCGATCCGTCGTCGGGTCACCAGGAGCACGCCCGCCAGCACGAGCGCGAGCGCCGCGAGCCCGAGGCCCACCAGCCCGGTCACGCCCGTGAAGGCGAGCTCGGTGCCGTGGACGATCGCGGCGAGCCCGGTCGGGAACGTGACCGTGACGGTCGCGGTGACCGTCTGTCCCGCGCTGTCGGTGACCGCGTAACCGACGAAGGCGGTTCCAGTGAAGCCGTCGCGAGGGGTGAAGACGACCCGGCCGTCGCGGATGGTCCACGTGCCCTGGTCGGCGCCCACCACGCGGTCGGTCGGCGTGCCGGATTCCGGGTCGAGCAGGTGCAGCGTGCCCGGCTCGAACGTGGCGCCGCCGGTGGCGGAGTCGTTGTCGAGCGGATCCACGACGACCCGGTGTCCGACGATCCCGGTGGCGGAGTCGTCGGTGGCGACCGCCGCGGCGACCACGGTCATGGTCGCGGTGGCGATGGCCGTCTGCCCCGAGGCGTCCGTCACCGTGTAGGTGAAGGTGTCCTTGCCGGTGAAGCCGGCGGCCGGGGTGTAGACGTACGCGCCGTTCCGCTGGATCGTCACGGTGCCGTGGGCGGGCTTCTGGCCCGGGGCGGCGGTGAGGCCGGTGCCCTGGTCGTCGGCGAGCAGGCCGTGGCGGGCGTCACGGGCCACGGGCGTGCCGGACACGGTGTGCCCGGAGTCGTCCGCCGCGGCGATGCCGACCGTGATCGTGACGGTGGCGTCGACCTGCTGCTCCATCGAGTCCTGCGCACGGTACGTGACGGTGTCGGTGCCCGAGAAGCCCTTCGCCGGGGTGTAGACGAACGTTCCGTCGGCGGCGATCGAGGCCGTGCCGTGACGGGCGTGACCCACCGCGACGACCGTCAGGGCGTCACCGTGGTCGTTGCCGAGCACGCCGTGGCCGGCGACCCGGACCGTCTTGCCGGCCGTGGTCGTGGCCTTGTCGTCCTTCGCGGCCGGAGCGACGTCGATGACGACGCGCGCGAACGCCGCGGTGCCGTCGGCGTCGTTGGCCGAGTAGGTGAACCAGTCACGTCCGGACCAGTTCGCCGTGGGCGTGTAGACGTACGAGCCGTCCTTCTCGAGCGACAGCGTTCCGTTGAACGGCTTCGTCTCCATGGCGGCCCAGAGCCCACGACCGGAGTCGCCGACCAGCACGCCCCTGTCGGCGGCCATGCGCATGCTGCGGTTGGTCGACATGGTGTGCCAGTGGTCGACCGCGGCGACGCCGACGACGACCGTGACCGTCGCGGTCGACGTCCGTCCGGCGCCGTCGGTCACCGTGTACTCGAACGTGTCCGCGCCGGAGAAGCCCTTGGCCGGGGTGTAGACGAGTGAGCCGGGCTCGGTGCCCTCGGTCACGGTGCCGTGCTCGGCGCGGCCGTGCGCGGTGACGGTGAGGCCGGCGCCGCGGTCGTTGCCGGTCAGGGTCGCGCCGCTGATCGGCAGCGCGGTGTTCGCCGCGGTGCGCAGGGCGTCGGCGACCGCGGTCGGCGTGATGGTCACGGTGACCCTCGCCGTCGCGGTGCCACCGGTCGGGTCGGTCACCGTGTAGGTGAACGTGTCCGTGCCGGAGAACCCGTCGGCGGGCGTGTACGTGACCGAGCTGGCTCCGGCCGTCGTGCTGCCGGTGGTCGTGGCGGTGCCGTGGCCGGGCTTCGACACCGCGGTGACGGCGAGCGCCGTGCCCGAGTCGTTGCCGGTGACGGCGACGTCGACCGGGGTCGCGGCGCTCGTCGTCGCGGTGTCCGCGGCGGCCTTCGGGGCGACGACGATCGTCACGGTGCCCGTGGTCGTCCCGCCGGAGCCGTCGGTGACCGTGTAGTCGAACCCGTCCGGGCCGGAGTAGCCGGGCTCGGGCTTGTACGTGTACGAGCCGTCCTCGTCGACCGTGACCTCGCCGTGCGAGGGCTTCGTGTGGTCGGTGACCGCCAGGTCGGTGCCCTTCGCCCCGTCGAGCAGGCCGGTGCCGGCCGGCACGGTGGTGGTGGCGTCGGCCTCGGCCGAGGTCGACCCACCGCCGGCGACCGGGGTGACGGTGACCGTCACGGTGCCGGTGTTCGTGGCACCCGACGGGTCCGTCACCGTGTAGGTGACGGTGTCCGTGCCGGAGAAGCCGTCCTTCGGCGTGTACGTGACCGTGCCGTCGTCGTTGCGGGTCGCGGTGCCGTTCTTCCCGTCGGTGACGGACACGACGGTCAGGCCGGTGCCGTGGTCGTTGGCTGTCAGGGCGCCGGAGGTGACCGTGGTGCTGCCACCCGCCGCGACGGTGACGGTGTCGGGCTCCGTGCCGGGACGGACCGTGACCGTCACGGTGCCGGTGGTGGTGCGGCCGGCGGGGTCCGTCGCCGTGTAGGTGAAGGTGTCCGTCCCCGAGAAGCCGTCCTTCGGTGTGTACGTGTACGAGCCGTTCGCCGCGAGCTCGACCGTGCCGTGTGCGGGCTGCTGGTCGACGACCGCGGTCAGGCCGGTGCCCCGGTCGTTCGCGAGCACGCCGTCGCCCTTCGCGACGGTCAGCGTCGAGCCGGCCGTGGCGGTGGCGGTGTCGGCCGTGGCGCGGGGGCCGACGACGACCGTGACCGTGCCGGTGGTGGAGCGGCCGGCGGTGTCGGTCACCGTGTAGGTGAAGGTGTCCGTCCCCGAGAAGCCGTCGGCCGGGGTGTAGACGACGCGGCCGGTGCCACGGTCGAGGGTGACCGTGCCGCGGGTGGCGCCGGTCTCGCCGGTGCCGGTGCCGGTGCCGCCGGCCCCGCCTGCGGTCACGTCGGTCACGGTCAGCCCCGTGCCCCGGTCGTTGCCGGTCAGGGTGGCGGCGTCGATCGTCAGCGCCTCGTCGGCCCGGGTCGACACCGTGTCGGCCGTCGCGATGGGCCGCACGGTGATCGTGACGGTCGCCGCACCGGTGGTGACACCGCTGCCGTCGGTCACCGTGTAGGTGAACGAGTCGCTGCCGGACGTGCCGGCGGTCGGCGTGTACTCGACCGAGCCGTCCGCTGCGACGACGGCCGTGCCGTGGGACGGGCCGGTGACGATCGTGGTCTCGAGGTCCGAACCACGGTCGTCGGCCTGCACGTCGATCGTCACCGGGGTGCCGGCGTCCGTCGACGCGGAGTCGGCGCCGATGGTCGGGTTGACCGTGATCGAGACGGTCGCGGTGCTCGGCGAACCGGAGCGGTCGACCGCCGTGTACGTGAACGCGTCGGGGCCGGAGTACCCCTCGGTCGGCGTGTACGTGAACGTGCCGGTGGCCTGGTCGAGCGTCAGCGCACCGTGCGAGGGGGACGTATTCGACGCCACCGTGAGCCCGGTGCCGGAGTCGTTGCCGAGCACGCCGGTCGCCCGGGTGCCGGCGGTGGCCGTGCCGCCCGCGGCGACCTTGACCGTGTCGTCCTGCGCGGCCGGGGCGACCTGCACGGTGACCGTGACGGTGTCGGTCCCGCCGCTGCCGTCGGTCACGGTGTACGTGAAGGAGTCGGTGCCGGAGAACCCGGCGGCGGGCGTGTACGAGTACGAGCCGTCAGGTCGCACCGTCGCCGAGCCGTGTGCTGGGGTGCTGTTGCCCGTGACCGTCAGGCCGGTGCCCAGGTCGTTCGTGAGCACGTTGCCGGTCGTCGACGACCCGGCCGTCGCGGTGACCGCATCGGCCGTGGCGGTGGGCAGCACGGTGAGCCGCACCGTCGCGGTGACGGTCGCGCCGGAGCCGTCCTTCGCCGTGTACGTGAACGAGTCCGGGCCGGAGTACCCCTTCTCGGCACCGTACGAGAACGACCCGTCGGCGGCGATCTTCACCAGGCCGTGGGACGGCTGGCCGTGGCCGGTGAGGGTCAGGTCCGACCCGCGGTCGTTCGCCAGGACGCCGTCCGCGGCGTTCACCTTCAGCACTGTGCCCGCGTGCACGCTGTACGCGTCGTCGGAGCCCTTCGGTGCGACGGTGACGGTCACGGTGCTGGTCGAGGTCTGGCCCGACGAGTCCTTCGCCGTGTACTGGAACGTGTCCGAGCCCGAGAACCCGCTGGCCGGGGTGTACGTGTACGAGCCGTCGGCGGCGACCGTGGCGGTGCCGTGCGCCGGCGTGGTGTTCGAGACCACGGACAGGCCGGTGCCGCGGTCGTTCGCGAGCACACCCGAGGCAGCCGGCACCGACAGCGCCGTGCCGGTGGGGGTCGTGGCGGTGTCGCTGCTGGTGGTGACGTGCGTGGCCTTCAGCGTGTTCGCGAAGGTGACCAGGACGTCCGTGCCGTCCGCGGTGGTGGCTGCCGGGAAGGTGAAGGTCCCCGTGGTGCCGGTGCCGCTGGCGACGGTCGTGCCCGTCGTCTGGTCGACCGCCTTCCACGTGGTGTCGTAGTTCGCCAGGTCGGTGGTGCCCGCGGCGGTCTGCTCGACCGTGTAGTCCTTGTTCGGCGTCGTCAGGACGGCGCCGGCCTTCTGCGCCTGCACGCCCGTGGCGGAGCCGGCCGTGGTACCGGAGACGCCCGCGGTCGCCGGGTCGATGCCGCCCCCGCTGATGGCCAGGGTGAACTGGTCGCCGCTGCCCCAGCGCTGGTCGACGCTCGCCGCACCCGTGACGGTGTCGGCGTAGTTGCAGCTCGCCAGGTCACTCGCGGCGTAGTTGCCGACGATGGGGAAGCTGCGGACCTCCTTGCCCGAGGTCGGGTCGAGCTGGTAGATCGTGGTCGTCGCGACGCTGTTGGTCGTCACGGTGTTGGAGACGTAGAGGTAGCCGTCCGACGAGAACGCGATGCCGGGGCTGTTCGTGCTCGCCGGCAGGGTCGCGATCTCGGTGGTGCTCATCGCCGTGGTGCCCGCGGTCGCCGGCACCTGGTCGACGTTGACGCGGTAGACCTTGTTCGCCGCGACGACGAAGAACAGGCCGCGCGAGCTGAACGCGAAGTCACCGTTGGCGTTCGCGGTGTCCGCGGCGTTGCGCTTCGTGAGCCCGTTGATCTGACCGACCTGGCCGAGGTACTTGCCCGTCGACGGGTCGTACGCACCGAGCCACCCGGCGTTGTCGCCGTAGTAGTAGATCCCCGTCACCGGGTTGACCGCGCCCCGGATGACGGTGCGCGTCTTGTCCGTCGCGACCGGGTCGGACGCGACACCGGTCTTCGGGTCGAACTGCCGCAGGGTCGCCGTCTGGTTGTTCGACGCCGCGAACATCGAGACGCCCTCGCGCGAGATGCCGAGACCGTTGTTCGCGCCGGTACCGAGGTTCGTGACGTCGGCGGTCGTCCCCCGTGAGGCCCCGGTGCTGATGTCGACCGCGACGACCTTGCCGGTGCCGTCGATCGCGTACAGCGTCTCCTGCGGCGTGCAGACCATGGCGCCGTCCTTCGTGGCGCTGACGGCCGAGGCCGGCGCGGCCGCGACGACCGCTGATGTGGCGGTCAGCCCGGTGCCCACCAGGAGCGCCGCGCCGAGCACGGCGACGGCGCGCAGGCCGGGTCGGCGGGTGGCACGGGTGCCGACAGGACGGTCAGGACCGTCGGTGGGCACAGCGGTGCCCGGGTTCGTACGCTGCATGATCACTTTCGGGTCGAGACGATGCGGGCACCGAGACCGACCGGAGGATCAGGGAGAACGGTCGTTGGCGCCAGGTTGATCCTGGCAGTTCCTCGTGTTCGGATGGGGACAGTACGGGTCCCCAATAGGGGGGACCACTCGTTCAGGGGTCACGCGGCAGCCCGGCACGCCACGGCGCTCGACGGCCCGCCGTCGCGACCCGTGCGCGCCCCGGGCACACGGAAGAACCCCCGCCGGCAGGCCGGCGGGGGTTCGAGGATCAGCGAGCGATCAGCAGCGGATCACACGGTCGGACGGATCACGTCCGGCAGCAGCACGTGCAGGCGCTCGGCCAGGCGTGCCTTCGCCTCGTCGAGGGAGCGGAAGTCCCCGACGTACTCACCGAAGGTGTCGGCGACGAAGAAGTGGGTGCCCTGACGGTCGACGGTGCCGCCGTAGTAGCCGCCGTAGTTCGCGACCCACAGGCCCGTGTCGGCCTGGGCCCACGAGATGCGGACGGGGGCTGCCTGCACGGGAGCCACGACCTGGGCCTCGATCTCGGCGATGACCTCGATCGTCTGGGTGTCCAGGGTCACCTCGGCCTGCTGGCGGTGGGCGACGGTCGTGCTCATGGTCCTGCTCCTTCGTGCGGTGCTGCGTGCTGGGTGGTGCCGGTGGTTCCGGGTGGTGCGGGCGTCGCGGTCGACGCCGGTGGAGCTGGTGTCCGCTGTCGTCACTCGACCGGCCGGATGACCGGCGGGAGCATGACGTGCAGCTGGTCCTCGAGCTTGGTCTGCGCCTCTTCGAGGGACGAGAACTCGCCCACGACGAGCCCGAAGGTGTCGGAGGCCACGTACCGGTCGTCGCGCTTGTCGACGCTGCCGCCGAAGTACCCGCCGTAACCGGCGATCCACTCGCCCTGGTCTTCCTGCACCCAGGTGACCTTGGCGCGCTTGGGGCGCGAGGAGAGCGCTGCATCGGCCTCGAGGATCGCGATGGTGTCCACGGTGTCGGTGTCGAGGGTGACCTCGGCCTGCGTCGCGTTGTTCACGGTGATGCTCATGTCGCTCTCCTTCACGATCCGGGGTACATCGGCTGACACCAGAACGCTACGAGAAGTACCGAGGGGATCGCCAGCCAGGCCCGTCGATTCACGGGTTTCGTCAATGCCATCCGTCGGGCAGCCCCGGATTTCCGGGCAGGTGCGTCGCACTTCCGGGGTACAGCGCCAGGATCGGGGTACTCGTTTTCCGGATCGCCGCGATCGGGGGACGAGATGGTTCGGACACCTGCCTGGAGGCGCGACTCGCTAGCGTCGGCACGTGACCTCCGACAAGCCCCGCGTCGACGACCGCGCCCCGGCCACCTGGCGCAGCCGTCGGTTCGCGACGGGGCTGGCGATCGCCTACGGCGTCGCCCTGGCGCTCGTCGGGTTCTGGGGCTCCCCCGTCGACGCTGCAGGAGCCCCGTGGCTCACCCGTATCCTCACAGCCGCGCACCGTCACGGCCTGCCGGAGCGCATCGACTACGCCACCGTGGAGTCCCTGGCGAACGTGGTCTACTTCGTGCCGCTCGGCCTGCTCGTGGTGCTGCTCGCCGGTGCGCGGTGGTGGTGGGCCGCCATCGCCGCGGGGCTCGTCGTCAGCGCGTGCATCGAGACCGGTCAGGCGCTGTTCCTACCCGCCCGCACCGCGACCATCGACGACGTCCTCGCGAACGGCGTGGGGGCACTCCTGGGCGCGGTTGTGGGTGTGCTGCTGCTCAGCCGGGCGGCTCGACGACGCTGAGGACGATCTCCAGACACGAAAAAGCCCCCGGAGCAGATGCTCCGGGGGCTTCGTTCAGTGTGTCGAGACTCAGACGGACTCGCGCTGGCGACGGACCGAGCCGCGGACCAGCAGGAGGCCACCACCGAGGACGACTGCGCCGCCGGCGACCCAGAGGGCCAGGGCGGAGACGGTCGAACCCGTGAAGGCCAGCGTGCCGTCGGTGCCGGTGCCGGCGCCCGCGCCAGCGGCGGGGACAGCAGCAGCGTCAGCCGGGGCGACGGTGAAGGCCGCGAAGCCGACGACGCCCGAGGTGGCGCCGGTGGCGGTCAGGTTGTAGGTGCCCGAGGCGCCCTGGGGGAACGTGACGTTGACGTCGAGCGAACCATCCGAAGCGGCCGTGTAGGTCTTCGAGACGGTCGTGGTCGGCAGCGCGCCGAGCGTGACCGCACCGGCACCGGTGACCTGGACGTTGACGGTCTCGTTGTCCTGGAACGCGCCCTCGGTGAAGTTCACCGAAGCGGTGCCACCGGCGACGGCGGTGCCGGAGACGGAGACGTCGGAGTCAGGCGTGTAACCGGCGGCGTTGGCGACGGCCGGCGTGGCGAGCAGTGCGGCGCCAGCCAGCACCACCGCTGCGATGAGCTTCTTCATGAATGGTTCCCCTAAAGATCTGATGATCCAGACCCTGACACCCAGAGCCCGCTGATCCGCCGGTGGTTGACCCCAGCCATGGAAATGGCGGTTGTGATGGCGAAGTTGTCTCAATCTAGCGGAGTTTCCCAGCTTGGTACCAGATCACGTGGATTTTGATCATTGGTCGACGTGTGTTCACCCGTTCTCTCGGCGAGTCGATGTGTCCCGTCGCGGACACGCCGTAGCTGCTCGCGAGAGAAACCCCAGATGAGAGCCGCTCAGGAGTGTGCGTGCCGCACACTGTGCGGCGGCTCAAGAGGCTTTGGCCCCGGACAGGTTCGTCTACTGCCCCTCGGAGTGGGGGCATTCTTCTGGTTCGCTTTGCGGAGCTTCCGACCTCAGCCAGCGGCGAGAGGCCGCTCGCAATCGAACGTCAGAGGCTTCGCCTCGGCCTGCCGGACGCCAGGGGTCGAGGTCGCCTGCACCGCTGCCTTCGCGTACTTCGCTTCACCCAGGAAGGCGACACGGTAGGTCAGGCTCTCGCCGGGGGCGAGCAGGGTCTGCAGCTGGGCCACGGGGTGCCCGCCGTCGGTTGCCGTCTGCACGGCCGTCGTCTTGCCGTCCTCGGTGGCACCGAGGAAGATCGCGTCCTCGGGTGCGTACGCCGCGAGCAGGGTCTTGATCTTGCCGGGCTCGACGCCGAAGTTCCCACCGCCGGTGACGTACTCGGGGAGGCTCGTCGCCGCATCGGCTGGTGCCGTGTTCTTGATGGTGATCTGGACGACGGACGTCGGGCGGCCGTCCTTCCGGCACACCGAGCTGCCGACGGAGACGCTCTTGTCGAGGTAGTAGTCCATCTTCGAGCCGGTGCCGTCGTTCAGGTAGACGGCGAACTGGCTCGAGTCGGCGGTCGCCGTCGGCAGCTCGCCGGCGATCGGCGTCCCGCTGATGCGGCGCTGCTCGGCCTTCTCGGCGCTCCAGAGCCGCAGGCGGCCCTCATCGGAGCTCTGGGTCAGCGCAGACACGAACGACTTCGTGTCGAATCCGCCCGACGCGACCTTGTCGAACACCGCGCTGGCGGCGGACGCGAAGAACGCGTCCTGCACGACCGGGTCGGGGTACTTGGCGTACACGTCGCTCAGCAGCAGCTGGACGGCATTGTCCGCGGTCAAGGTGTCGCCGGTCGGCAGCTGCACGGGGCCGGTCGCCCGGAGCAGGTAGCTCAGCGTCACGGGATCCATGGCGAGCACGCCGTCGACCTGCTGCCCGAACCGCTGCTTCCACATCTCCCGGGCGAGCTTCGCCGACACGTCGAATCGCGGTGTGAGGGTGACGTCCTGCATGTACTCGCCGGTGATGTCTCCGTAGAGCCCACGCGTGTCGTCGGTCAGCGGAAGCACCGGCTTGTCGTACGGTCCGAAGGACGACCCGGACGCTTGGCTCCCCAGGCCGACGGCACCGTCCTTCGCCTGCAGGAGCGCCACTGCACCGGGGATGCCCCCGCCCGCGCGCAACTCGGCGTTGTTCTGGAACAGCAGCAGGTAGTTCCGGTCCCCGTCGTGCCCGAGCATCGCCGGCGCGAGCTGCACGATGCGGTTCGCCGCGACCGCCTGGTCGGACGCGGAGGACAACGCGTTCCGCAGCTGCCCCACGGCGGTGGTGACCGGCGACAGCGTTCCACTGGTGTCGATCCGTGCCGCGTCGGCGCGTGCCTGCTGGAGCGTCTTCGTGGCCTCGGCGACCGCCGGCTGCGCGTCCTCGATCGGTTGGAGGTCGATCCTGCCGTTCTTCGGTGCGAACGAGTCCGACCCGAGGCCGTCGATGACGCCGGCGACGGGACTGACGGCGTCGCTGGCGACGTCGTCGACGATCACCGAGACGTCCCGCACGGCCCGCAGGTTGGTCCCGAAGAACGGCACGGACTGCGCAGCGCCCCAGACGGGATCGCCGGTCAGTGACCGAGCCGACGCTGCTTCGTCCTCGAGGTGACGCGCCGTCTTCTGGGCGCCGGTGGTGTCACCGCCGCTGAGCTGGGACCGGAGGGTGTCCACGTCCCCGACAGCCCGCTCCAGGTGCCCCTTCGCGAGCATGCCGCGGACACCGACCCAGGCGACGGCGAGGATCAGCAGCAGGACTAGGGCGAGGACGACCCACAGGACGATCCGGGCCCTGGACCCCCGGCGTACTGCAGTGCGTCGCGACTCGGGCTGGTCGGACATGAGGCGATCCTACGGTTCCGTACGTCCCACACCCGTCACTGACGGACGGAATCCGCGTGTTCGCGGTACCAGTCGATGGTGCTGCGGAGCCCGTCCTCGAGGCCGATCTGCGCCGTCCATCCGGCGTCCGCCAGCTTCGACACGTCGAGCAGCTTCTGCGGGGTCCCGTCCGGCTTCGTCGTGTCCCAGACCGTCTCGCCCTCGAACCCGACGATCTTGCCGATCGTCTCCGCGATCTCCCTGATCGTGACGTCCGACCCGGTACCGACGTTGACCTGGTCAGGGCCGTCGTAGTGCTCCATGAGGTGGAACACCGCAGCCGCCATGTCGTCGACGTGCAGGAACTCACGACGGGGCGACCCGGTCCCCCAGTTCTCGACTGTCGATGCACCGCTGCGAGCGGCTTCGTCGTACCGGCGGATGAGCGCCGGCAGGACATGGGAGCCGGTCGGCGAGAAGTTGTCACCCGGGCCGTAGAGGTTGGTCGGCATGGCCGAGATCCACGGACGGCCGAACTGTCGACGGACGGCCTGCACCTGCAGGATGCCGGCGATCTTGGCGATGGCATAGGCGTCGTTCGTCGGCTCGAGGTGGCCCGTGAGCAGTGCGTCCTCGTGGATGGGCTGCTCGGCCATCTTCGGGTAGATGCAGGACGAGCCGAGGAACACGAGCCGTTCGACACCGTGCTCCACCGCGGCGTCCATCACGTTGACCTGGATCTGCAGGTTCTCGCTGAGGAAGTCTTGCGGGTAGGTGTTGTTCGCCATGATCCCGCCCACCTTGGCGGCGGCGAGCACGACGTGCTTCGGCTGCTGGTCCGCGAAGAAGGCGAAAACCGCGCCGCGGTCCTTCAGGTCGAGCTCGGACGAGGTCCGTCCGACCACGTCGGTGAAGCCCTCCGACTCGAGCTTGCGCCAGACCGCCGAACCCACCAGGCCGCGGTGTCCCGCGACGTAGACGCGGTCAGCTCGATCGATCGGACCGGGGGTGAAGTCGGTCGTGGTCATCAGGAACCCCAGCTCTCGAGACGGACGGTGTCGATCCAGGGACGGCCCTCGTGCTCGAGGGCGGAGATGTCGGCGTCGACCATGATCCTCGCCAGCTCGGCCGTGTCGACGGTCGCCTCCCAACCGAGCTTCTCCTTGGCCTTCGAAGCGTCACCGACGAGGGCGTCCACCTCGCTCGGTCGCAGGTACCGCTCGTCGAACCGCACGTGGTCTTCCCAGTTCAACCCAGCGTGCGAGAACGCCGTCGTCAGGAAGTCCTTGACCGTGAAGTCACCACCGGTCGCGAGCACGAAGTCGTCCGGTTCGTCGGCCTGCAGCATCCGCCACATGCCCTCGACGTACTCGGCGGCGTACCCCCAGTCGCGGACGGAGTCGAGGTTGCCGAGGTACACGTGGTCCTCCAGGCCGGCCTTGATCCGAGCGACTGCGCGGGTGATCTTGCGGGTGACGAACGTCTCACCACGACGCGGCGACTCGTGGTTGAACAGGATGCCGTTCACCGCGAACATCCCGTAGGCCTCGCGGTAGTTCCGGGTCACCCAGTAGCTGTAGACCTTCGCGGCGCCGTAGGGAGAACGGGGCCAGAACGGCGTCTCCTCGTTCTGCGGCGGCGGGGTGGCACCGAACATCTCGGAGGAGGACGCCTGGTAGAAGCGCGTGTGGATACCGGACACGCGCACCGCCTCGAGCATGCGCATCGTGCCCACACCCGTCACGTCGCCGGTGTGTTCCGGCTCGTCGAACGACACCCGCACGTGTGACTGCGCGGCGAGGTTGTAGACCTCGTCGGGCTTCAGCTCGCTGAGCAGGCTGACGAGCCGCGCGCCGTCACCAAGATCCCCGTAGTGCAGGAACAGCCTGGCGTCCGGGTTGTGCGGGTCCACGTACAGGTGGTCGATCCGCGAGGTGTTGAACGTGGACGCACGACGGATGAGCCCGTGCACCTCGTACCCCTTCCGCAGCAGCAGCTCGGCCAGGTACGACCCGTCCTGTCCGGTGATGCCCGTGATGAGCGCGCGCTTGGTCAATCGTTCCCCGATTCCGTGGATGTGTCCGTCCGACGCCCCTGCGCCAACCCTTGCAGCAGTTGAGCATATGTGTCGAATGATGCGCGGCTCGACAAACGCTCGTCTCGGAAACGCCGACCTGCTCGGCCCATCTCCACGGAGCGAAGACTGTCCCCACCCAGCATCTCCGCTGCTGACAGGAGCGCCTGAGGATCACCCGCAGGCACAGAAGTTCCGCCTCCGGAAAGGAGGATCTCGCTCTCGGTGACGCTGCCAGGGTCAGTAGCCGCAAGCACCGGAAGGCCGGTGCTGAAGTACGACGTGAGCTTGCTCGGGACTGCCATGCCGGCAACCCCGGGCCTCTCGTTCACGAGGAGGACATCGGCGGCAGCCAGCGCACGGCGGAAGGCGTCGTCCGACAGCGATGGAAGCATCCGTAGTGCTTCGACGCCCGTCGCCGCCTGCTCGAGCATCGTGCGCTGGTTCCCGTCGCCCAGCAGGACGAAGCGAACACGGCTGCCTTGCTCAGAGGCGAGCCGGGCGGCCTCCACAACGTTCTCAAGCCCTTGCTTGACGCCCATGTTCCCAGCGTGGAGGACGATGATGTCGTCGTCGGCCCACCCGAGTTCCCTGCGCGACGAGACACGGTCTACGACCTCGATCTCCTCCAGGTGTGACCAGTTCCGGACCACTGTGACCTTGCTGGGCAGGACGTTCATCCGCTCCACCACTGTGTCTCGGAATCGCTCGTGGATGACAACGACGCCGTCGGCCCGTCGAAGGAGCCACCCTTCGAGCCGTGCGACCGCTCGCGCCATCAACCCGGGACGCTCACTGAGCTCATCGAGGCCCAACGAATACAAGTCCTGAACCCAGATGACCACGGGCACCCGGGTGAACAGCCGCGAGCGGACGAAGCTGATCGCGCTCGACAACAAAGCCGGCGACACGAGGACCAATACGTCGGGTCGCCCGAAGCGTGTCGTACTCGTGACGATCCCGAAAGAGACCTCGGAGAGCGCCCGAGCGACGCCGCCCGGCTTCGACGGCAAACGGTGCCGAAAACGGTCGACGCGAACGCCCGCACGTTCCTCACGTGTGTGTCGCCCGGGCGCTCCGTCGAACCGCCACTGCGGGTAATGCGCATGCGCGGTCAGCACCCGGACGTGTCCTCCACGACGCACCAGGTCCTCTGCGAGGCCAGTCGAGTACGGCGCGATTCCGGTGGTCTCCGGGGCGAAGTTGATGCCGATCAGCAGAACCGACAGGGGACTCATCACCGGCTGAACATAACAGGCGCGCGGCTTTGACCTCGCATGGAAAGCACGATGTCCGAATCAAGAAACACTCCGGACGCGTGCTGTGTCCGGCTACCCTGTGCCTTGTCAATTCGAAAGAAGGTTCGCGATGGCGCGAGTCCTGATCATGCAGCCGTACGTCCCGTCGTACCGAGTTCCGCTCTTCACCGAACTCGCGACGCGCCTTCGGGCGCAGGGACACGAGTTGGTCATCGCAAGCGGTGAACCCACCGGGTCGCAGGCAGACCGGCATGACAGCGCCTCCTTGGAGGGGGTTCAAGAACGTCTCGTGCGCACAACCTCCCTGAAGATGGGACCGATTCACTTCCGCACCGGTTGGGGACGGAGCTCTTGGCGCGACGCAGATGTCATCGTCGCCGAGCTCGCTGCCGGGTCTTTCACCACGTACGGGGCGCTGATGCAACGTCGGCGGCCCGTCGCGGTGTGGGGTCACGTGGACGCCTTCGTCCAACCGGACACTGCACTTTCCCGCGCACTCCGGCGATGGCAGGCGCGCTCGTCGTCCCGGGTGCTCGCCTATACAGAGCGAGGTACGGCGCTCGCTCGTCGTTGGGGGGTCCCTTCGGACAGAGTGACCAATCTTCAGAACACTGTCGACACAACGGATCTGAGTCATGCGATCGAGCAGCGGCGCTCGATCGACCCGTTATCCATTCGCGAGCGTCTCGGGCTGGGCGACGGACCAGTGTTCGCGATGATCGGAGGCATCGACGAGAGCAAGCGCGTCGATCTCGTTGTCGCAGCGCTCGATCTCCTTTGGCGGACACGTCCGTCGGTTCAGTTGCTGGTGGGCGGCCGAGGTGAGCTCGAGCCCGAGTTCAAGCGCTCGCGCGACCGCGGCCAGGTCCGGATGCTCGGGTATGTCGAAGCCGCGGCGAAGGCGGACATCGCGCGGGTTGCCGTCGCCCTCCTCAACCCTGGCCGCGTCGGTCTGGTGGCGGTCGAGAGTATGGCCATGGCGCTCCCGATCATCACAACGCGAGGGACTCGGCACGGACCGGAGTTCGACTATCTCGAGCCGGGGACGGACTGCCTGGTGTGTGCACCAGAACCGGCGGCGCTCGCGGAGGCTATGACCTCGCTGGCTGACCATCCGGAGGCCGCAGATCGGCTCGCCTCCGCAGTCGCCGCCAAGAGACCTGCCTTCGCCCTGGCGGGCATGGTGGACCGGTACACCGACGCGATCAACTCGCTGCTGCAAAGCGTCAAGACGAGATCTGGCCGCCCTAAGATGTGGTGAAACGAGGTCGCTCCTCGCAGACAGAGGGAAATCCGGGACTCATGGCAGGGGACGTCGTGCGCGTCATCAAGCTCAAGGCTGCGCCAGGAGAGCGAAGCACGTGGGGCCGCTCGAAGTTAGCTGTCTACGCGTGGGGGGTCGCGGAACTACTCTTCGTGACCAATCCCTGGCAGATCTCGTCTCAACTCCGAGTGAAAGTTCTCCGGGCCTTCGGAGCCGAGATCGGCGACGGGGTGATCTTCCGGCCCAGGACCCGAGTCCGGTTCCCTTGGAAGCTCCACATCGGTACCGACAGCTGGATCGGGGAAGGTGTCTGGTTCCACAACCAGGACCACATCTACATCGGCAACGATGTAGTGATATCCCAGGAGACGTTCCTCACTACCGGGAGCCACGCGCACCGGCGTGACATGAGTCTGATCACCAGACCCATCGTCATCGAGCCCGGCGTCTGGGTGACCTCGCGTTGCATGGTCGTGGGCGGCGCTGTCATCGGTACCTCGAGCCTCATCAAACCGATGAGCCTCGTTGAGGGACACGTCCCCGCCAACTCGATTGCAGAAGGACGACCAGCTCGAATCGTCGGTACCCGCTTCACCGAAGAGGAGCTAGAAGGGTGAAACTCCTCATCTCCGTCACCTACATCTCCGAGGACGGCGCCTTCGGAGGACCGGTGAGCGTCGCCCTCAACCAGGCAGCAGGGCTCGCAGAAGCCGGTCACGAGGTGACCGTTCTCGCTGGGTGGGACGGGAGAGCGCGACCACATGCGCACGGGTTCGAGCTCGTTCTCCTCAAGTCGAAGCCCTTCGCAGGGATGGGATTCGTAGCGACCAACACCCGATCGCTCGGCAGTTGGCTTCGGCGGAATCTGCGGAAATTCGACGTCGTCCACGTGCACAGCGGTCGTCATCTGTTCGACCTCGCAGTCGCCATGGCCGCGCGCCGCATGGGGCGTCCTTACGTGGTTCAACCACACGGGATGATCCTCCCGTCTTCCCGGCCCCACATTTTGATACTTGACTCGTTCGTAATACGTCCGATGCTTCGCCAAGCGTCCTCGGTCCTGGCACTGACGGATGCTGAGGAGCGAAGCCTTCGACGGCTAGAACCAGAAGCCTGCGTAAGGCGGATCAGGAACGGGATCCGACCCGTTCAGTTGGCTACGTCCCCACGGCGCTCCGAGGTGCTCTTCCTCGCCCGCCTCCATCCGCGCAAGCAAGTTCTCGTCTTCGCCGAGATGGCACGCCTCCTCAGTCGAAGGAACCGTACTGTCCAGTTCGCGGTTGTGGGTCCAGACGAGGGCGATCTCGCCGCCCTCCGGTCCTTCATGAGCACGAACCCTGATGTGCCTCTTCGGTACGAGGGGGCGATCCAGCCGGGCGAGGCTCCGGCGCGTCTGGCGCAGGCGCTGGTGTTCGTCTTGCCGAGCCGCGGAGAAGTCTTCCCTGTCACGGTGCTTGAAGCGCTTTCCGTCGGAACTGCGACGGTGATCACGGATGACTGCGGCATCGCTCAAGAGCTCGCGGACCACAATGCGGCGCTCGTGTCTGAGGGTTCGCCCGAGGATCTCGCTCAGCGGGTCGAATCTCTCCTTCTCAACCCGTCCCTGCTCGAATTGACCATCGCGTCCGGGCATGCCTCGGTCAGAGCCCTCTACGGGATTGAAGCGGTCGTGAGCACGCTCCTGCGCTTCTACGAGGACGCCGTCGGCTCTCGCGGCGTGCTGTGGATGACGAACACCGCGGCACCGTATCGCATCCCGGTTTGGGAAAGCCTCGCACGCAAGCTCCCTGTCGAGGTGATGCTCCTCGAACCTGACCAGCGATTGGCGAGAGACGACAACAACCGCGGACCGGAGTGGGAGGCCCGCTCGCGGACCAATTTGATTTTCGCTGTCTCGTGGCTCAAGACAGCTGTGCTGAAGCGCGGTGAAGCACGTTACTACTTCGGCTGGCTTCGGCAGGCTCATCTTCGGAACAAGCGCGCTGTGGTCCTGGGAGGGTGGGAGTCGCCCGTCTACTGGATGGCATTGCTCAGAGCCAAGAGGGCGCGCGTTCGAACGGTCGGGTTCTACGAGTCACACCTTGGCTCGCAAGGGAACACTCGCGGACCGATCTCCTGGTTGCGGCGTAGGTACTTCGCAACGCTTGATGCGGTCGTCACGCCCGGTCCTGCCGCAACTGAGGCCGTGATGCGGATGGGGGTCGCCAGGAGCCGCATCCACGAGGGATTCAACGCCGTGGACGTCACACACATCCGTGAAGTCGTGCAATCGACGCGTCCTGCCCAGCAAGGAGACCACCGCCTCCGGATCATCTACGTGGGACAGCTGATACCTCGGAAGAACGTTGGTGCCCTCATAGGCGCGCTCACGACTTTGACGAACGCCTCACTCACGATCGTGGGCGTGGGGCCGCTCAGAGCACAGCTCGAGCAGCAAGTCGTGACGACTTTGCCCGACCCGGAACGGGTGACCTTCGTGGGATACGTCCCCGGGCAAGATGTCGCAAAGCTGATGCTGCAGCACGATGTTCTCGTGCTTCCGTCGCTTTCGGAAGTTTGGGGACTTGTGGTGAACGAAGCGCTTGCGTGCGGGCTACACGTAGTGGTCAGCGCGAGGGCCGGAGTGACTCGCTCGGTTGAGAACCATGCCGGGGTCATCGTCTCCAACCCCGACACCATGTCCTTGGTGTCCGCACTCCGGAGCCTCCCGGATCCCGTGGGCCGGATTCCGGAGCCCGAGATTCTGCAGCAAACGCCAGTGCGGTTCTCCGAAGTCTTCGAGAGGGCGATCTTGTCGGAGAACGAATTGTGAAACGGTCGCCAAAGAACGGGTACCTGCCATCATCCGACAATCGGGCCGGCGGTCCCGGAGCGCTGCCCCAACCGCTTTTGGGGACCATTGTTTTTGCGGTCCTCGCCTTGATGGTTCCACTGTTCGTGATCGCGACGACTCCGAACAACGGCTACGACGCTTGGGCTGGTTGTCTCGCGGTAGCGGCTCTCGCGGCCGCACGGTTCGCCTGGGCTGTCTCGGCTCGTGAGTCCCACATTGTCGACATGGTGGTGTCCGTCTTCGTTTACGGATTCCTCGGCATTGCTCCGATGGTGCAACTCCGACAGCGTGCCGAGATATCGACTACGCCTGGATTCCTCGAACAGTACGCGTGGCAATCAGTCGCCATCGTATTCATCGGGTACGGCGCGCTGCTGCTAGGAGCATTCTTCGGCAAGCGATCATCGCTGCACGACTTTCCTGCCTCAGGACCTACCGCTGTGGCGCTCCGGAACTCGAGGGTCGTGGTGACGACCCTGCTGGCATTTGGGATCGCTGCGTACTACGTCTACTCACTCGGACCCGAGGCGCTGCTCCACACCAGGAGCGTGATTGATGCCGAGCGCGCGGCTACATGGGCCAATCCGACGACCGCTGCGCTGGTGACCGGGTTCTCGAACATGGGCCTGCTCGTAGCCGCCGTGGCACAAATTCTGTTGTTTCGTCAGCGGCGCGCATCTGGAGAGCCAGCTCCGTGGGTGCTCATGATCGTAACCCTCGTCACACTCTTGGTCGTGGTCAATCCTGTCTCCAGCCCCCGATACACGGTAGGCACCGTGTATGTGGCTCTGCTGGCTGCATGTGGGGCGTGGTCTTCCCTCAAGAAATATCGGACAGTCGCGGTCTCGCTACTGACCGCTCTCTTCTTCCTCTTCCCGATCGCGTCGACCTTTCGGAACTCGATCGATGCGAAAGTTCAATTCAAGGGTCCACTTGAATCACTCCTGAGCGGCGATTTCGACAGCTTCTACCAGATCAACAACACCGCCTACTTCATCGCCAGCCGCGGGATCACTTGGGGGGACCAGCTACTCGGGGTGATCCTCTTCTGGGTCCCGCGCGACGTCTGGCCCGGGAAGGCGGTCGACACCGGCATCCTTCTAGCAGAATTCCGCGGCTACTCGTTCACGAACCTCTCCGCCCCACTCTGGGCCGAGTTGATGATCAACGGGAGCTGGCCACTCCTCGTGCTCGGAATGACACTCATCGGATTCATGGTTCGTCGGTGGGACAGCAAGCTCGCATTGCACATCGCAAGGGCTGGCACCCCGGGCCTCGTCGGCTGCATCGTCCCGGTCTACCTTCTGATCGTGCTGAGAGGCTCGCTCCTGCAGTCGATGGCGTCCCTATCGGTCATCCTGCTCTTGGCGTGGTTCCTGTCTGCAAGCTCGGCTCGCACGAAATCGAATCAGCAGGCGGCCCGCAATCTATCGTCGCCAGCACGAACAGTTGAAGACGGAGCCTGATCTCACACTTGCTTGTGTGATGCGAGGCGCGAGAGACGATCCTCGAAGAGTTCTATAAGTTGCCTTTTAAACTTTCCAGGTCCGGCTCCGTAGAACTCTCCAGTGGACCCCGACTGTCCGGTGATCTTGGGGCGAACAGGAAACCGCTCGAGACGGATCTGCTTCAACGCAGCCGAGCGGGCGAGCGCAGCCGCCACGGCGTGCTCAAGGTAGACCCCCGCAGACTCATCGATCATCGTCGTCTCGGCGAGGATCACGTCGAGCCACTCCTGAGCACGTCCGGTCACTAATCGGGTGTCAACGAACGACCGGTCCGCAGTCGTGCGAACTCGCACGACGGGTCCAAGCACGGGCCGCAGGACTTGCGACGGGTTTTCCAGACCGAGGCGGCCCGTCATCTTGTGAATGGTCGTGTCCTTCCCAGAGGACCGGATGATTCCCTCGACGGCGAAGCGGATGGCATCGGCCTCGACGCGACCCTTGCCCCTGTCCACTTCGGAGGTCGTCGGGTCGAATGACACCACGCGTGTCAATGCCCGATCCTTTTCCGGAAGGAGTTCAGTGAGGTCAGCCGTCGCTTCGCCACTCGTTTCGACGACGACCAGATCGACTCGTTCGTCGAGCTGAGACCGGATTGCGCTGATCGCCTGCCTGTACTGGAGCAGCCGCACAGCGGGATCAGCTTGCGCGACGAACAGACCGGTGTTCGGCCGAACCGTCGCGGTGAGCAAGACCGTTTCGCGAGTCATGGCTTCCTCCGAGTGGAACGAGCAAGGCTGACCGTCCCGCCGAGGAGCGAGACGAGGATGAAGAGCTGGGCGATCAACGCCGCATGAGCTGCGCCGAGCGCGCCAGCGGAGCCTCCGAGGACCAGCACCAATGCGAGCTGACCGATGGCCGCAAGGACCATCACAATCGCAACGTAGCGGTCCCGCTGGAATGATTGGAGCACCACGACGAGTGGCTGACAGATGATGGACGGGATCACGACCAAGGCGAGGACCTGAAGCGTCGCTGCTGAGCCTTCGTACGAGCCGCCGAGGAGGACCCCGACGACGAAGGGTGCGGCGAAGTACACCACAATTGAGACTGCAATCGCGGCAAGTGGCATCCAGATAGCTCGTCGCAGCTCTGACCATGCGCCCCGAAGGCTCGTGCTCCGAGCGGCGTACGGTGCCAACGCCGAAGAGAACGCCGCCGCCAGAAGCGACATTGGTTGTGTCCAGCGGTTGACAGCGCCGTAGACGCCAGCGGCTGCGGGTCCTCCTGCGGCCGAAAGCAGTGTGAGGTCCAGCGCCTGGGAGCTGTTCGCCACAACGGTGAGTCCGAAGTAGTGCGCACCGGACCAAGGGTTGGTCAGCCTCGGCCGCCGCCGCAGATTGCGCGGACTCATCGACCGACCGACCACTGCGGCGCCGATCGACCCTGCCGACAACGCGATCCACAATGCAGTCGGTGCTGAAACGTCGGCAGCCACCATCACGAAGAAGAGGACCGACGCGAACACCCTGTCGGCCAGGATGACGAGTGCGACCAGTTCGCCCCGCGCTGCGCTTCTGAGCGGAACTTGGTACGCCTGATTCGCCACTAGCGCCACCGTGATCGGACCGGCGAGCCACAAAGCAGATCCTGGAAGCAGGATGGCCACGCCGGCACACCAGAGCAGCGCCGCGCCGACGGTGATCGCGAGCTTTGAGAACAACCGATCGACGAAGCTCTGGTCCGCGAGGGCGCGCCGGGCAAGTTCTCGAGTCCAATGATTGTTCGTCCCGAAATCAACGAAACCGGCAGCAGCAGTTCCGAGCGCGATAGCTGAAACAGTCGGACCAAACTCCGATGGAGAAACCTCCCTCGCTGCAACGAGGTAGAGCAACGCCACGAGCACCTGCGCCGCTCCGGTTGAGGCCGCCAGGAAGAGCGCCTGATGAGACATCGGGCGCTCTTGCGACATCGGACTCCTCATGGAAGCAGAGCCGATGTGAACGCCTCACTACTTGCCTTCAGCACTGCCGGCGGCCTGGGTGAGGACGCGGCACGGTGCAATGCCTCTGCCAGTGTGCGGGTGTCGAGTTCAACCCACTCCCCGAGGGCCGGGTAGGCGGCGAGATCGTTTTTGAGGCTCTTTGCGCCGGCAGCGACAATCCTGGTCCCGATCGCTGCCGCCTTGCCCAGCAGCCCACTTGGCCCCTCGTTCGAGTGGGCAAGGACAACGCAGTCAACACATGCGACTGCTGAGTCGAGCTCTACGTCGCTCAGCAATCGGTCAACGACGACGACGCGGCCCTCTGCTTCGAGGGTTGCAAGTCGGCGCCGAATTTCGAGCGGGATGTCCTGATCAAGCTTCCCGGCCACGAGCAGCCCGACGCTCGTGTCGAATCCGACGATCGCGTCGAGGATCAACTCTAAGTTCTTCCGAGCCGAGATCGCCCCGAGGACCGCAAACCAGTATCGGTCGCCGGTGATGCGGTGAGCAGAACGGAATACTTCGATGGCATTCGGGGTCGCCGAAGTGCGGATCGGGTCTACAGCGATCCCGAAGGCTGAGTGCCCAGACCACGTCGGTGACTTTAAAACCCGCAGATGAACTCTCCCCATCGCCGCGACCCGGCGAAACGCAATAGTCCGGAGCGCGGTCTTCATCGTGGTGATCAAAGCATTGCTCGCAGGCTGAGCCGTCTCACGCATGACCAGAACGCTCAGCTCGCCGCTTCCCTCCCACTTGCGACGGAGCGCGAGACTGATCGCGGTTCGGTCTCCGTCGGGGACGATGACGTAGTCCGAATGCATCACCCGCGAGGCTCGGACAAGGTCGTCGAGTCCGCTGGCCGGTCGACGCCTGACAGCAATCCCCTCCTGAAGCCCACTGAGATGAACGCGTTCCTCCTCGGCTTCCGGATGCTCGCCAAGAACAAGAGTGACATGGTCGCCTCGTTGACGCGCAGCCTCCGCGATGAGGCGGGCGTAGAAGAGCCTGTGACCTGTCGGGTTCGGCTCGACGACTACCGTGCGACGAATCCCTGGCATCACGCTGGCCATCGCAACGTCACCACTTTCCCCTTCTGAGCGAAATCCGCTAGTCATCAAGCCGTGCTTGTCGCGTCAGTAAGCGCCGCGCGAAGCGACGACGGCCTTGGCAGTCCGCCAGAGGACCACGAGATCGCCCGTGATCGACCAGTTCTCCACGTAGTACAGATCGAGCCGCACCGAATCCTCCCACGACAGGTCGGAACGACCACTGACCTGCCACAGGCCGGTCATGCCGGGCTTCACCAGGAACCGACGGTGGACGTGTGTGTCGTAGCGGGCGACCTCGCGGGCGAGCGGCGGTCGGGGTCCGACGAGGGACATGCTGCCGGCCAGGACGTTGAACAGCTGCGGCACCTCGTCCAGGCTGTAGCGGCGCATGAACCCGCCGACCCGGGTGACCCGGGGGTCGTTCCGCATCTTGAACAGCACGTCGTTGCCCTCGGCACGGTCGAGAGCGCTGAGCTCCTGCAGGCGTTCCTCGGCGTCGACGACCATCGATCGGAACTTGATCATCCGGAAGGTGCTGCCGTTCAGGCCGACGCGCTCCTGCCGGAAGAAGACCGGACCGGTCGAGGTGGTCTTCACCAGCACGGCGAGCACGAGCAGCAGCGGCGACAGGACGACGACGAGCAGCGCTGCCCCGATCAGGTCGAAGGCCCGCTTCGTGTAGAGCTTGCGCCCCGAGTACGTCGGCGTCTCGACGTGGATGAGCGGCAGGCCCTGCACCGGCCGGGTGTGGATGCGGGGACCACCGATGTCGGTCAGGCTCGGCGCGACCACCAGGTGCTGCCGGCCCGGCTCGAGCGACCAGCTGAGTTCGCGGACGCGCTCCGGCGGCAGGTCGTCGGAGCTGGTGATCACGACCGTGTCGGCGCCGGTCTCGCGGAGCGCGGAGCCGACGTCGTCGAAGCCGCCGTGGCTCTGGATGGTCGAACCCGTCAGCAGCCCTCGGTGGTTCGTCGACACGACCGCCCCGACCACGCGGTAGCCGGCTTCGGGGGAACGCGCGAGTTCGCGGCCGATGTGCAGCACACTGGCCGGGGACCCGACGAGCAGCACGGTCGCCGAGTACGCGCCCTGCTGACGCTGGGCCACGAGCCACTGGCGCCAGATCCACCGCGACAGCAGGAGGACGAGGATCCCGATCGGGAACGCGATGAGCACGTAGCCGCGGGCCAGGTCGACGTGCAACAGGAACGCTGCGATCGCGAGCAGGCCGAACACGCGGACGCTGGAGTCTGCGACCAGGCGGTACTCGGTGCTGCCGACACCGATCACCCGCGCACCGCGGGTGTCGTACAGGGCGAGCGCGCTCATCCACACCACGATCACGACGATGGAGATCGCGGAGTAGCTCAGTCGCAGGTCGGCGGTGTTGGTCGCCAGGTTCGACTCGAGTCCGAGCCAGGCGATCTGCACACCGAAGACGACCCAGATCAGCGCCAGCAGGTCGGTGAAGAGCACGCGGCGCGAGTACGTGCGGCTCCACTCGTCGGTGGCGCCCACGGCGCGCGGTGCGCGGAGCGCGTCCGCTGTCACGAGGACGACCCGGTCACCACGTCGCGCCACCGTCCGACGAGACCCGGACGGTCGTGCCGTCCCACAGCCACACGTCCTGCCCGGCACGGTCGATGGTGACCGTGTCGTCGGTGTCCGCGCCGTCGGCACAGCCGATCGGCGTGGTCGACGACGAGGGCGTCACGTCCGACGCGGACATGGTCTCGATCTGCACGCCGTCGCAGGCTGCTGCGCCGACCCGGGCGAGGGTGTAGTTGCCACCGTCGACGCCGATCGAACGGATGCCGCCCATCGGCACGTCGACCCACGCGGCATCGCCGGTGCGCCACTCGAGCTGGCCGTCGCAGATGACGACCGCGGTCTGCTCCCCCTGGAACGCGTCGATCGGGTCGGCGCACGGCGCCTGCTCCGTCCCGCTCGCGAGCACGACGCCGTCGGTGCTGATGCCGGCGCCGGCGGCGCCGGGTGCCCCGGCTTCCCACGTCACGCCGGCGTCGGTGCTGGTCCGCGCCGTCGTGGTGCAGTCGTCGCCGACGCCCGCCAGGATCGAGAGCTCCGCACTGGAGGCCCGGATCGCCATGAGCGATCCGACATCCGTCCCGAGTCCCACCGGGACCCACGTCGCCCCGCCGTCCACGGAGTGTTCCAGTACCGGCCGCGGGCCGCCGCACGACCCACCGGACGCGCGCCACGCCTCCTGGCCGTCGACCGCTGCCAACAGGCGGCGACCCTGCTGCTTGGTCGCAGCGGCGTCTGCGTCGGCAGACGCGCTCGGTCGCGGTGTCTCGCGCCGGTCCGGCGTCCCCGAGAAAGTGGGGATGGGGCCGGCGGGTCCGTTCTCCTCGGGGGCCGTGCGGCCCAGGGCGAGCGCCACGAGCACGACGTCGACGACGATCAGCGCCACCACCACCACGGCGACCAGGATGAGCGTGGTCCGGGGCAGTGCGCGGCCGAGGCTTCGGGTCCCCCGGCGAGTCTTCATGTGGGTGTCCCCGTTCAGCGTCCGGCGCGGCGGAGCACGCCGAGCTTCTTGCCGACCCGCTTCGGCGGGTTGACCGTCGGGGTCGTGTCCTCGTCCTGACCGTAGCCGTACCCGTAGCCGTAGCGTCCGTAGCCGTAGGCGCCGGGGCCCTTGAGCGGCATCTTCGTGATGACGAAGCCGGAGATCGGGGCGCCGACGTTCTCGAGCGTCGCGACGGCGGCGGCCAGCTGGCCCTTCAGCGTCTGCCCCGAGGCGACCGCGACGATCGCGCCGGAGGCCTTCTTGGCCAGGATCGCCGCGTCGGTGACGGGCAGCAGCGGCGGGGCGTCGAACAGCACGTAGTCGAACTGCTGCTCGAGCCGTTCGATCAGGTCCTGCATGGCGCGGGACCCGAGCAGCTCGGACGGGTTCGGCGGGATCGGTCCGGCGGGCAGGACGACGAGCTTGCCGCGACCCCACGGGTGGGCGACGTCCTCCAGGTCGGCGCGGCCGATGAGCACGTCCGTCAGACCGGCGTTGCCCTCGACGTCCATGTACTCGGCGACGCGGGGGCGGCGCAGGTCGGCGTCGATCAGGATGACCCGGAACCCGGCACTGTCCAGGGCGATCGCCAGGTTCGCGACGGTGGTGCTCTTGCCCTCGGACTGCATCGACGACGTCATGACGAAGGTGCGGGCACCGCTGCCGATGTCGAGGAACTGCAGGTTGGTGCGGAGCGTGCGGAACGACTCGGCACGGGGGCTGCGCGGGTCGACCTGCACGATGAGCGGGCGTTCGGCGGCCTTGGCGTCGAAGGCGATCCCACCCACGACCGGCTTGTCGCTGATCTTCTCGACGTCGAGCTCGGTGCGCACCCGGTTGTCCAGGGTCTCGCGCAGCACGGCGATGCCGATGCCCAGCGCGAGGCCGACGAGCAGCCCGAGCGCGACGTTGACGGGCACGTTCGGGCTGACGGGAACGCTCGGCACGTCGGCCTGCTTCACGCGGGTGAGCTTGACCGTGCTCTTGCCGCTCGCGTCGGTGGCCTCGATGTCCTGCACGACGTTGGTCAGGCTCTGCGAGGTCGCGTTCGCGATGTCGGCGGCCTGCACCGGGTCGGTGCCCTCCACCGAGATGGAGATGAGGGTGGTGCTCGTCGGTGCCGTCGCCGACACCATCGTCGCGAGCTGGTCGGCGTTCATGTCGAGCCCGAGCGACGAGATGACCGGCAGCAGCACGATCGGCGTCGACACCAGGTTCGAGTAGGTCAGCACCCGCTGCTGGGTGAACGTGTTGCCCTGGGCCAGGTCGCTCGCGCTGCCGGACGTCTCCGTGGAGACGAAGACCTGCGCCGATGCCGAGTAGACCGGCTTCTTCAGCAGGGAGAACCCTGCGGCTGCGGCCACTCCCACCAGGGCGAGTACGACGATCAGTACCCATCCCTTGCGGAGCACCGTGATGTAGTCGCGGAGTTCCACGCCTTTGCCTTCCCCGATCATGGCCGTCCCCCGTGGTCCCGACACAGGCGCGCCGGGGTACTCCCAGTGCACGGCATACAAATAGTGCCACAGGAACGAGCACTCCTCGGGGGAAGTCGCCATCCGGCGCGCGGTGTCCTCTACGGTGGCCCCATGCGCTCCGAGTCGGCCATGCCCACCACCGAGCCCAGCGTGCGGCGGCAGCGGGACCTCGTCGTCATCCTCGTCGCACTCGGCGTCGCCGTGATCCTGACCCGGATCGTCGGACAGGTCACCCGGACTGGGGGCATCCCCTCGCCGGTCCTGCAGGTGCTCGCCGCGGACGCCGCCGTGTGGGTGCCGCTCGTCGTCGCGGCCGCCGTGGTGCTCCGTCGGACCCCGCGATCGGCGATGGTGTCGCGGCTCCGGCTCGACCTGGGGATCGTGGTCTTCGCGATCGGCATCGTGATCGTGTGCCGCGCGGTGGACGTCTTCATGTCGATCGCGTTCACCGGGTCGACCGGGCTGGTCCCCGCACCGTCCCTCGGCACGCCCGACGTCGGGCTGCTGCTCGTGTCGGCGATCGGCATCGTCGTCGTCAGCCCGGTGCTCGAGGAAGTGGTGTTCCGCGGGCTGTTCCAGCGCCGGCTCGCCGCCGAGCTCACGCCCCGCACCCGATTCCTGGCGGTGGTGGTCACGGCGTTCCTGTTCGCGCTGCTCCACCTGCTGCTCGGCGCTGGTGGCACGTCGCTCGGCGGCTTCCAGGTGTTCGTGACGACGTTCCTGCTCGGCCTGCTCACCGGCACGCTCGTCGCGATGACCGACCGCATCGGCGGCGCGATCCTGGCGCACGTGCTGTTCAACGCGGTCGCGGTCGTCGCCACCTGGCCGCGCTGAGCGGTCACGAGCCCACCCCCAGATCGAGGCGACGACGGACTTCCGCAGGCTCGGACCACTAACCTGCACTGAGCATGACTCGCCCAACCAGCATCGTCGAATCACCCCTCGTCCGTCAGGCTCCGATCAGTGGCCTGCTGGTGGTGTCGGCTGTGCTCACGGTGGTCGTGCCGACGCTCGAGATCACCTCGGCGGAGCTCTTCCTCGCGAGCCTGATCGGTACGGCGGTCGCCACGGTGATGAGCGCGGTCCCCCTCGTCCTGCCCCGCGCCGGAGCGCTCGTGCCGGTGTTGTTGTGCCTGGACTTCGTGACCATCGCGCTGCTGCGCACCGGGACCGGCTCGGGCGCGTCGGTCTTCACCTCGCTCGTGGTGCTGCCCGTCGTGTGGTGGTCGTCGCTCGACGGCCGCCGCAACGTGGTCTTCTCGCTCCTGGGCGTCGCCGCCGTCATCCTCGCCCCCTACGTCCTGACGCCGGACGACGCCCCCGCGGTGAGCGAGCTCGCTCGGCTGACGATCACGGTCGCGGTGTTCGGCACGGTCGCGGTGGTGGTGCACGAGCTCTCGAGACGCGCACGCCGGAGCGTCCGGGTCGCGCAGGACCGCGAGGGCAAGGTCCGCGCCGAGATCGACCGGGCCGCCGCGGTGCAACGATCGCTGCTCCCGACGACGACCGGCCGCATCACCGAGGACGTCGTCGTCGCGGGTGCCTGCCTGCCGGCCCGGAGCGTGGGCGGCGACTTCTTCGACTGGTACCCGACCCCGACCGGTGTCGCGGTGACCCTCGGCGACGTCATGGGGAAGGGTGTCGGCGCGGGTCTGATCGCGGCCGCGGTGCGATCGACCCTGCGCAGTGCCCGGACGGTCGAGGACCCCGCCGAGGCGCTGAAGCGGGCGTCCGACGGTCTGTCCGCGGAGGGCATCGGGCCCGACCTCGCCTTCACCACACTGTTCCACGCCCGGATCTCCGACGACGGCACGCTCCGTTGGTCGGACGCCGGGCACGGGCTGAGCTTCGTCCTGCGCGCCGACGGACACGTCGACCGGCTGCGGTCCGGTGACATGCCGCTCGGGCTCGGCATCCGCGAGGAGTGGGCGACGGCCGACGGTGCGCTCGAACCGGGTGACCTGCTCGTCTCGTTCAGCGACGGCGTGCTCGACCTGTACGACGACCTGGACGACACGATCGATTCCGTCGCGGCGATCGCGCGCGCCGGCCGCGACCCGCACGCGGTCGTCCTCGCGCTGTCGGCCCGCGCCGACGAGGTGCCGCACGACGACGACGTCACGGTGATCGCGATCCGCCGGCAGCCGGTCGAGGTGGACACGGAGCGACCGCTCGCGATGCACGCGGACTGACGGCGCGGAACGAGCGCACGGCGACCGTCGAGCGGTGCGGAACGCACGGACACCTGCAGAGATTGGTACGCGCCGCCGCTCGAACCCGAATCGTGCGGCGACGCGTGCAGACGGTGAGCGTCTGCCCTCGGACGCCCTAGCGTCCTCGGTCTGTGGGGAGTGACCAGCCGGGTCACCCCGGCGGATCAGTGGACCAGGTCGAGGTCCCAGACGGGCGGCACGTAGGCGCGGGACCAGCCCTCGCGCAGACGCGTCACGGCGCGGTCGAAGGCCTCGAGCAGGTCCATCTCCGGCCGCACCATCGACTGCAGCTGCAGTCCCTCGTAGGTCGCGAGCAACTGCTCCGATCCTCGGGCCGGCTCCATCGTCCCGGGCTCCCGCCCGAGCATCACGTCGCGCTCGAGCGCGTGCTGCACGAAGGCGTGGAAACGACGCCACCTGGCGTGCAGCATCGGCGCGAGCGGGTGCTCGGGCGACGCCGCGATGTTCAGCGTCGCCGTCAGGAACCGCATGAGCGACGGGTCGGCCACGTTCGCGGTGACGATCGCACGGAGGAACCGGATGGTGCCGTGCTGCTCGGCCAGGGGCATGAGCGGCACGGTGCGGTCCTCGTTCCACCGGTCGATCGTGGCGAGCAGCAGGCCGTCCCAGCTCGGGAACGTGCGGTCGACGACGTCGATGGACACGCCAGCCGCTGCTGCGACGACCTCGGGGGTCACCTCGTGCAGCGGCCGGGAGCGCAGCGCGGTGATCATCCCGTGGATGACCTCGCCACGGAGGGCGGTGTCGTCGAGGACGGGCATCGGCGGCGTTTCGATGTGCATGCATACACCTCACCAGCCCGACGCGCCCGTGCACAGTCCCCCGAACGGGAACGCGCGTTCCCCGGACAGTGCCACGCATGGTCTGGCGCGGTGTCCCCCCACCTGGGGGAAGATGAGCCGCCGTACAGCTTCTAGGGTGGTTTGGTTCGCACCCGAAACGAAAGATCACGTTGCCGCGCCTCCAGTTCCTCACCAGCGTCCCCTTCCTCGCCGCGGCAGCAACGCTCGCCGTCGCCGCCGGCTCAGTGCTCACCCCGAGTCCTGCCCCGACCCCGACAGGGACACCGGCTCCGGTGACGACGCCGACGGCAGCCGTCACCCCTGCTGCGCCGGAGACCGCGGTCGGCAGCACGGCCGCTGCAGCCGCAGCCCCGACGAAGTTGACGTGGACGTACGCCGGCGACTCGATCACCGAGATGCCGAAGTCGTGGATGCGGCAGCTGAAGGACTCGTCGATGACCAACGTCGGCGGCACGGCCATCGGCAGCGCGACGACGACCAAGATCCTCGCCAACACCGCCCACCACGGTGCCGACGTGCTGGTCGTCATGGCCGGCACGAACGACCTGCGCTACCAGCGCAGTTCCGCGTCCATCCTGCAGAACATCGACAAGATCGCCGCGCGGGCCGGCGCCGATCACGTCGTGATCTCGGCGATCGCGCCGTCGAACACCACGAACTACGGCAAGAGCCACATCGACCGCCGCAAGCTCGGCGAGATCCTGAACCGCGACCTGCAGAACCACGCGCTCAC
This sequence comes from Curtobacterium sp. ME12, assembly GCF_903970855.1. Taxonomy (NCBI): domain Bacteria; kingdom Bacillati; phylum Actinomycetota; class Actinomycetes; order Micrococcales; family Microbacteriaceae; genus Curtobacterium; species Curtobacterium sp. ME12. The sequence goes on along the minus strand of NZ_CAJCKD010000003.1, from coordinate 144,895 downwards.
CCGCGGTTGGATGTTCGTCGACCCGTGGGCAGCCGACCGCCGGCTCGACGGCGGCTGGCCGTCCTCGCGCACGTACGACGGCGTCCACCCGACGGTCGCGATGTCCAAGAAGGTCTCGGTCCGGATGCAGCAGGCGATCCACATCGCCGCCGAGGGTGCCAAGGGCGCAGCGGGCTAGCCGCCGGTCGCGTCGTGAGCCATACTCGCCCCATGCAGTGGGGACGGATCGCACCGGTCGTGGCACTCGTCGTGGTGCTCGGCGGCACCCTGGCGGGCTGTGGCAGCGAGAGCCGGGTGCGGCCCGCCGACGGGGACAGGGGGGTGACGTCCGTCGCGTGCGCCGCACGGATCGAGCTGGAGACCCCGGCCGAACGCCGCGACGCAGCTGAACTCGTCGTCGACGCCGACGTCACCAAGACCGACCGCACCGTGGAACCGCAGGGCATCTACCGGGTGTACGAGGCGACGGTCACCGACGTCACGAAGGGCGATGCCGCCGCCCCCGGCGACACGATCCAGGTCATCAGCACCTCGGACCAGTGCGAGACGAGCGGCGAACCGGTCGAGTACCTCTCGGGCGACCCCCTCGCCGACGAGGGCACCTTCCGCCTGTACCTCTCCCACGACGGAGACGACGACGTCTGGCAGCTCGTCGTCCCCGGCGCCGCCGAGCCGCAGCCCGCCGGCTGACACCGGAGCAGCTACGGCTGCTCCGGCACCGTCACGATCCGGTTCTGGTACGCCCACACCACGGCCTGCAGCCGCGACCGCACGCCGAGCTTCGGCAGCATCCGTGCCAGGTGCGACTTCACGGTCGACACCTCGAGCACGAGCGCAGCGGCGATCTCCTCGTTCGACATCCCCTGTGCCAGCAGCAGGAGCACCTCGCGCTCGCGGGCGGTCAGCACGCCGTCGGCCCGGTCGCCGGAGACCGGCTGCAGGCTCCGCCGTGACACGAACTCGCGCAGCACCCGCCGGGTCAGGGCCTGGTCGAGCGTGCCGTTGCCGGCGGCGACCTGCCGCACGGCGTCGACGATGGTGTCCGGCTCGGCGTCCTTGAGCAGGAACCCGGAAGCCCCGGCCTCGAGCGCCCCGAACACGTAGTCGTCCAGGTCGAACGTCGTCAGCATGAGCGCGGGGATCGACGGATCGGCGTCCGGTGCGCAGAAGATCCGGGCGAGTTCGATGCCGTTCATCACCGGCATCCGGATGTCCAGGCAGGCGACGTCGGGTCGTGTCTCGCGCGCCAGCGCGAGGGCCTCGCCCCCGTCGGCGGCCACGCCGACCACCTCGATGTCCGCCTCCGCGCCGAGGAGCGCGGACACCCCGGCGCGGACCAGGGGCTGGTCGTCGGCGACCAGCACGCGGATCACGCGACCACCCCGGTGCCGTCGGCGGCCTGCGTGGGTGCGGCAGGTGCCTCCCGGCCGAGCGCCAGCTCCACCAGCCATCCGCCGGTCGCGGTCGGGCCGGTCTGGAGGCGCGCCCCGACCAGGTCCGCCCGCTCGCGCATCCCCCGCAGGCCGTTGCCGCCCGAGGGAGAGGTCCCCGCTGCCGGGACGGTGGCCGGTGCGTTCTCCACCCGGATCACCACCCGGGTCGCGTCGCGGTCGTCGATGGTGACGGTGCACGGGGCGGACGGCGCGTGCAGGGCGGCGTTGGCCAGCGCCTCCTGGACGGTGCGGTAGGCGGCGAGCTGCGCGAGCGGGCCGACGCCGTCGGCCAGCGGGCGGTCCCCCGGCAGCACGTCGAGCCGGACGTCGCTGCGGAACCGGGCACGTTCGGTCAGGTCGACGATGCCGGCGACCGTCTCGACGGCGCGCTCGGCTGGGGCGTCGTCGCGGAGCAGGCCGACCAGGCGGCGCAGGTCCTCGAGCACGGCGGTGCTCTGCTCACGGACCTGGCGGGCGCCCTCGTGGGCGCGCTGCGGGTCCGCGTCGATCTGCCGGTCGATGACGGCGGCCATCAGGGCGATGCCGGACAGGTGGTGCGCGGCGATGTCGTGGAGTTCACGGGCCATCGCGGCACGTTCGCGGGACACCGCGGCGTCGACCAGGGCGTCCTGTTCACGGTTCACGGCGCTGGCCTCGGCGGTGCGGGCGACACGGACCTCGCGGCGGGACTGCACCAGCAGAGTGACCAGCAGGGGCAGGCCGACCGCGCCGATCGCCTGCAGCACGCCCTGCCCGAGCGAGCCGGCGAGGCCCGTCGAGAAGTCACCGCGGAAGGCGCCACCGGCGACGGCGGCCAGCACCGCGCTGCCGGCGGCGACGAGCGCACCGGCGAGCAGGAGCGTCGGCCACAGGCGGGCCAGCGGGACGCGGAGTGCGGCGAGGACGACCGCGACGACCACGGGCAGCGCGGTGAGGCCGAACAGGTCGGACGACTGCGGGGCGAGCGCCGCGACCACCACCGGCAGGGCGGCGACCACGATCAGCACGGTGCGCGGTGCGCGACGGGCGGCGAGGAGGGCGGCCGACTGGGCCAGCAGGCCGAGGGCCAGGACGGTCCACGCCAGGGTGAACGGTGCGGGGACACGCAGGGCCAGGGCGGCACCGTCGGGCTCGAGGGCGTCCAGCGGCGGCAGGCCGAGCAGCAGCCCGACGGCGACAACGGCCGTGCCGAGGGCGACGAAGACGTCGACGCGGCGGTCGCGCTGTGCGGGGTGGGCCGGCCGCGCGGGCTGCGCTGCCGGCTCGGCCGGTGCGCGCAGCGCGTCGTGCTCAGCGGAGGCCATCGTTGGATCCTACGAGACGGGCGTCACCGGGGACCGGGGCGTCGAGGGGCAGGGCGCGTCGCGCGGGGTCGTAGCCCAGGCGGCCACGGGTCGCGATCAGGAGCACCGCGGCGGCGATCGTCGACATGATCGTCAGGCCGATCATCAGCGTGCCGGCGGTCATGCTCGGGTACATCTCGGGGAACAGCGTCGAGATCGTGTTGTTCACGCCGACGTGCAGCAGCAGGGCCAGGGGCAGGCTCTCGCGGGTCTTGTTGAAGACCTGGATCATCACGACGTTGAAGGTGATGGTGAACAGGGCGAACACGACGGGCTCGCTCCAGTGCGCGTTCGGCCAGCCGCCCCAGTCGCTGAAGTACAGCGGCATGTGCCAGAGCGCCCAGATCGGGCCGAGGATCGCGGCGGCGCCGAGGCCCCCGAAGCGGTGCTGCAGGCGGGGCAGGGCGAAGTCGCGCCAGCCGGGCTCCTCGCTCAGGCCGGTCGAGAACAGCTGGATGATCAGCCCGGGCACGAGCATGGCGAAGGCCAGGGCCGAGGGTGCCCGCACGTCACCACCGGCGAAGGGCAGCGCGGACACGACGATCAGGGCCGGCACGACGACGAGCGCCAGTGCGTACCAGTACCAGGCGACCCGCCAGCGGAACAGCCGTCCCACCCAACGGCGGAGCCCCGCGCGACCGTCGGCGACGGCGGTGACGATGAACGCGCTGCCCAATGGGCCGAGGAGCGCCCCGGGCAGGACGCCCGTGAACTGTCCGCTGCCCAGGACCTCGGGGAAGTGGATGTCCCACACGCCCATGCCGTGCGGGGACAGGATGTACGGCACCCACGCGAGCCAGCTCAGGCCGAGTGCCATGGTGAAGAAGGACACGAGCGGGTGCCGGGCGATGAGGCCGCGGACACCCCCTCGGTCACGGGCTGCGGTGCCGGCGGTGGGCCGGACTTCGGTGGTGTTCGTCATGCACACGACGCTAGGAACCAGCGCGCTCGGGGACGACCCGCTTCGGGACGCACCTGCGGGAGTTCCATCGAAGGATGCAAGCGCCGTTCGGTCGGTTCGGTACTCCTGGACACGCCGTCGTCATCGCTCGACGCCGCGTCGTCCGGACCGACGAGCAGCCGCACGACACCGGCGTCTCGCGGGTCCGGTCAGGCGGCGCGCTGGGCGGCCACGTGGGCCAGGACGACGGGGTCCTCGCAGCCGCGGGCGAACCCCAGGATGCGCCGGTCGATGTCCCGCTGCAAGACCAGCACGCCGATCCTCTCGGCGATCGGCGCCAGCCACTGCGGCCGGCAGGTGAAGTTGTAGCGCCAGATCGCGAGGGTGTGCCCGGGCTGCCCCTCCGCCGCCTGGAAGCGCCATCCTCCGCCCATGCGCTCGAAGAACCACGAGCCCTTCGTCATCTTCATCCCCACGTTCGACGGCGGGTGGTACGAGACGTACTCGCTCTCCATCGCCAGCCCGAACCGCTGCACCGTGTACGTCCGGACGCCCTTCGCCGGCACGGACGCGCCGTCCATCAGGTGCTGGCGGCGGATGAAGGGGTCCCACCGCTTCCGGATCGCGCCCTGCGTCTGCGAGACGGCGAAGGCCACCGACGGCTCGACCGGGACGACGCAGCGGGACTCGACGACGGGCATGAGGCATCCTCGCACGTGCACGGTGCTGCGCGCTCCGACCCGTGCGAGCGTCGCCGGACTCACACCGTGCGGTGCCCCTCGGCCCGTGCGAGCTTGCTCGCTCCGTGCGCCGCTGCAGCCCTGCACCAGGCCGCCGACCTCGCACCGGGCGAACAACCGCGCACCGGGCGCAGCGTCAGCGCAGCGTTGCCCGGAGTGCGTCGGCGATGAGCGCGAGCGCCGCACCGAGCTCGTCCGCGACGCGCTGGTGGGTCGCCGTCGAGCGACGGTAGGGGTCGTCCACGTCGTCGTCGGCCGGGTCGGCGGGCGGCGGGACCGTTCCGCGCAGCCGGGCGACGCGCTCCACGAGCTGCTGCGGGGTCGTCACGTCGGCCAGGTCACCGGGCTCGAGGCCGGCGAGCACCCGCGCGAACTGCTTGACCGTGAACGTCCGCTTGGACGCCCGGGGCGCCAGGGAGACGGCGGCTGCACGGTGCGATCGCTCGGCGGTCAGCACCAGGTCGGCGCGCTCGACGACCTCGGCCGTCAGGTACCGCGACCGGTGGGCCGAGGGGTCGCCGCCGAGCCGGACGGACTGCTCGGCCGCGGCAGCGTCCATCGGGGCGCCGTCGTCGGCGATGGTGCCAGCCGACTCGACCACGAACGCGGGAGCGTCCGGGCCGAGTCGAGCCGTCAGGACCTGCGCGCCGAGCGGGGACCGGCAGATGTTGCCGCTGCAGACGAACAGGATCCGCATCGTCACGCTGCGTCGGTGCGCTCGCCGGCGCGCTGGTCGGCACGCTCGTCGTCGCCGAGCAGGTCGTGCCGCACGACGATGGCGTCACGGCCGGGTCCGACACCGATCGCCGAGATCCGTGCGCCGGACATCGCCTCGATCGCCAGGACGTAGTCCTGCGCGTTCTTCGGCAGGTCGTCGAAGGTACGGGCCCCGGTGATGTCCTCGGTCCAGCCGGGGAACTCCTGGTACACCGGCTTCGCGTGGTGGAAGTCGGACTGGTTGACCGGGACCTCGTCGACGCGGACGCCGTCGACCTCGTACGCGACGCACACCGGGATCGTCTCGAGCCCGGTCAGGACGTCGAGCTTGGTGAGCACGAAGTCGGTCACGCCGTTGATGCGCGCCGTGTAGCGGGCGATCGGGGCGTCGTACCAGCCACAGCGGCGCGGGCGACCGGTGGTGGTGCCGAACTCGAAGCCGTTGGCGCGCAGGAACTCGCCCGACTCGTCGAACAGCTCGGTCGGGAACGGACCGGCGCCGACGCGGGTCGTGTACGCCTTGACGATGCCGATGATCCGCTCGAGCTTGCCCGGGCCGATGCCCGAACCGGTCGCGGCGCCGCCGGCGGTCGCGGACGACGAGGTGACGAACGGGTAGGTGCCGTGGTCGACGTCGAGCATGGTGGCCTGGCCGGCTTCGAACAGGACGGTCTCGCCGCGCTCGAGCGCCCGGTGGATCTCGAGGGCGGTGTCGGCGACCATCGGGCGCAGGCGCTCGGCGAACGAGAGCAGCGACTCGACGACTTCTTCCGGGTCGATCGCACGGCGGTTGAAGACCTTGACCAGCAGGTGGTTCTTCTGGTCGAGCGCGGCTTCGACCTTCTGCCGCAGGATGTTCTCGTCGAAGATGTCCTGGATCCGGATGCCGACGCGGTTGATCTTGTCGGCGTAGGTCGGGCCGATCCCGCGACCGGTCGTGCCGATCTGGCGCTTGCCCAGGAACCGCTCGGTCACCTTGTCGACGGTGCGGTGGTAGTGCGTGATGACGTGGGCGTTGGCCGACACGAGCAGCTTGGAGACGTCGACGCCGCGGGCGCGCAGGGCGTCGAGCTCCTGGAACAGCACCTCGAGGTCGACGACGACGCCGTTGCCGATGATCGGGGTCACGCCGGGCGTCAGGATGCCGGAGGGCAGCAGGTGCAGGGCGTACTTCTCGCCGCCGACGACGACGGTGTGGCCGGCGTTGTTGCCGCCGTTGAACTTCACGACGTAGTCGATGCGGGAGCCGAGGAGGTCGGTGGCCTTCCCCTTGCCCTCGTCGCCCCACTGGGCGCCGATGATGACTGCTGCGGGCATCTGGTTCTCCTCACGTTGGCGGAGGACCGCACACGGCCGTCCGGGCCGGTGGTCCACCCGAGTCTATCGGCTGGTCACCTGCGCGTCACCCGCCGTGACGTCCTGTGGACGGCGGGCCACTTGTCCACATCCGGCCTCGACAAGGCGGGCGACGCGGCCGACAAGGCGACCGGCGGCGGGCACGGCGACCAGATCGGCAAGGCCGAGGACGCGGCCGACGGCAAGATCGGCAAGTGACGTCCGAGGCGCCACCGGACACGCAGACGGGAGGCGCGGTGCCAGCTGGCACCGCGCCTCCCGTCTGTCGGTCGGTGCGTCCCGAATCGCCCGTCCGACCCCGGATCAGCTCCGGAAGAAGTCCTGGTACGACGGGTCACCGACGGGCTGGGAGTGCCCCGGCTCGGCCAGGCGCTGCTCGATCATGGCCTGGATGACGTCCGGCGGGGTGAGTCCACGACGGCGCCATTCGACCGGGTTGGACCGGAGCTGGTTCAGCGTGCTCTGCATGGGAGCCACACTTGCACCACTTCACTAGTTTGTCTAACTACCTGTCCCGAACGCGCGTTCAGGGGGCTGCCCCGTGTACGCCCGGGCCGCTTCGTGAGCAGAAGAGGTCGGATCCCCACTCGGGACCCGACCTCTTCTGCTCACCATGTGGCGCGCGGACCGCGCGCACCCGGACCTAGCGGCGCGTGACCTTCGGGGTCGCCCCGGACTTGGCGGTGCCGTCCACGTACCCGGAGGCGTGGGCCGTCACCTGCACGCTGATGCGGTGCCCGACGTCGGACGAGCCGAGCTCGTACTTCGTACCCGTTGCCGACCGGACGACCTTGCCGTCACGCAGCCACTGGTACTTGTAGGTCGCCTTCGTCGTGCTCCACGTGCCGTGCTTCGCGGTGAGGGTCGAGCCGACCTTCGCCGTCCCGCTCACCGTGACCTTGCTCCCCTTCGCCAGCGCGAGCTTCGGCGGGACCACGTTGATGGTCGACGTGTCAGCCTGCTTGCCCGCCGCGTTGTCGAGGTGGAGCAGCAGCACCGTCGCCTTGGTGACACCCGAGGCACGGGTGACCGTGAGCGAGTCGGCGTCGGCGAACAGCACGCCGGAGGTACCGTCCTGCGAGAACGACAGCTTCGGCTTCGACGGGTCGAACGTGGCCGTCTTCGTCTCGTCCACGACCGAGGAACCGCTGGTGGCGGCACCCGGGGCGTAGGCCGACTCCGTCAGCACGGTGTAGTCGAACTTCTTCGACGAACCGATGGCCTTCGCAGCGACGGTCAGCACCTTCACGGAGCTGTCGAAGGTGTTCACGTCCTGTCCGGGCGCACCGCCGTTGAGGGGCTGGACGTCGACGACGGGGTCGATGTCCGGGTCGTCCAGGGCGGCCTTCGCCAGGTCGACCGTCGTGGCGAACGTGGCGTCCACGGCAGCCGACTTCGCGTTGTACACCAGGAAGTCGGGCTCGCCGTCACGGTCCGTGTCGATGAGGACCTCGACGTTGGTCACGGCTCCCGGGTTCGCGTCCGGACCAGCGGTCTGCACGCCGAACGCCAGGGTTCCCGACGCCTTGTCGTACGACGCACCGTAGGAACGGACGTCGGCCGCCTGCAGCGAACGCGTCGCCGAACCCTCGGGGAACGCCTCGGCGGGGTCGGTGCCGCCGAGCACGAACGGAGCGACGGCGGCGTGGTAGCCGGTCGTCAGTCCGCCCTGGTCGAGCGTGCGGCCCTTGAGCGTCAGCTCGGCCGACTTGCCGGGTCCCGTGAACGAGACCGTGGTGCGGGCCCGCACCGCGCTGACGGGCTTCGGGGCCACGTAGACCCCGAGGCGCATCGGGTTGAGCGAGCTGTCGGTCGGCGCGAACGCCACGATGCCGGAGGCCGCTGCCACGAACTCGCGCTGGTAGCCCTGCTGGACGGCCTCCTGGGTCGGGTCGATGACCCGGCGGAGCTTCGTCGCGTCGGCGACCGAGAACGTCAGCGTGACCGATGCTGTGCCGTTGGCGGGCACCGTGACCTGCTTCGAGCTGAGCGCGAACGTCACGCCCGGCTGCGACACCTGCGGCTGGTACGACACGTCGTACGTGTGCGCCGTGCTGTCGGTGTTGTCGATCTGCAGGGTGCGGGTCTCGCTCGTCCCGCTCGCGACCTCGACGACGCCGAACGACGCGGTGACGAGCTGGTCGTTCTCGGCGCTGCGGACCGTGGTGCCGGCGGTGACCGCCTGCAGCGCGTCCACGCGACCGGTGCCCTGACGGAGCAGGGTGGCCGAACGGTTGCCGTCCTTCACGTCGTGCGTCGCCGTGTTCATCAGCGCCGCCTTGACCTGCGGGGCGGACCAGGTGGGGTGCGACTGGAACGTCAGCGCCGCGATGCCCGCGACGTCCGGCGTGGCCATCGAGGTACCGCTCATCGACATGCGGCCGTCACCGGTGCCGTTGGCCGCCGAGATCACGTTGACCCCGGGGCCGGCGATGTCCGGCTTGACGATGTCGTCGAACGATCCGTGCACACCACGGCTGGTGAACGACGCGAGCGTGTTCACGGCGTCCGCCTCGATGGCGACCTCGAAGCCCTTGAGCTCGTCCGCGAAGCGCACGTGCAGGGTCCCCGCCTTCGCGGTGGCCTGGAGGCTCGCCACGCTCTTCGCGGTCAGCTCGGCACCCGGGATGGTCGCGTTGCCACCGATGCCGGATTCGAACGTGTCGAGCGTGCCCGCCAGCAGGACGCCGACGCCGCCAGCGGCCTCGACGTTGTTGAAGCGCACGAGGGAACCGCACTCGAGCGCGCCGTCCGTCCACTTCAGCCAGACGACCTTGCCCTTGATCTTCGCGGCGTCAGCGGCGCTGAACGCGGCACAGCCGTCGATGTTCGCGGTCGGGACGACGACGTCGCCCTCGACGGGCAGGGTGCCCTTGAAGTTGGACGAGTACTGCGAGCGGTAGGTCTTCGCGACGTCGGCCGGCGCGGTGACCTGGACGCCGTCGTACAGCGACTGGCCGGTGGCGCTCGCGGCGACGGTGAGTGCACCCTCGGCGTTGCCCGGCGACCCACCGATGTCGGTGAAGTCGTCGGCGTTTCCCGAGGCGATCACGGGGAGCACGCCGCGCGCGGTCAGTGCGTCGATCTTGGCGTTGTCGGGGTCGTCCGGTGCGCCGTAGTCGGAGCCGAGCGACAGGTTCAGGACGTTGATGTCCTTGCCCTCGGTGAGCGCCTGGCCCACCCAGTCGAGCGCGGCACCGGTGACGTCGGTCGAGCCACCGTTGTCACCGAAGACCTTCAGGGCGTACAGGCCGGCCTCGGGCGCGGTGCCCGGACCGATCCACATGTCCTGTACCTGCTGCGTGGTGAGCTTGGTGTAGTCACCGTCGAACTGCTGCTTGTCGGCGGTCAGGCCGTAGCCGGCGATCGAGCCGGACACGTGCGTGCCGTGGTCGCCGCCCTTGCCGTCGATCGGGTTGTCGTCGGGAGCCGGCACCGGGTCGTAGGCGTCCGGGTCCGACGGGTCGGCGTTGTAGGTCGCACCGGCGAAGTCGTACCCGCCGAGGAACTTCGACGCGTCGTACAGGCTCGGGTCCGGGGCGCCACCGCTCGCGTTCGCCAGGGCCTGCTGGTACGCCTCGGTGGTACCGGGGCCGCCGAAGTCGGCCTGCGTGTAGTCGAGACCGGTGTCGAGGACGGCGACGTTGACGTCCTTGCCGGTGTGGCCGGTCTGCTGCCAGGCGTTGAGCGAGCGCGTGTAGACGTCGCTCGCGGCGTTCTTCGGTGCGACGCCGTCGGCACCGGGCTGGACCAGGCTGGGGTCGACGCCCGAGGGAGCGGCGTCGGCGTTCTCGTTGACCGTCGGCTCGACGATCTTCTTCGGCGTGAGCGGGATGATGCTCTCGACGTCGGAGCGCTCGGCGATCTGCCGGAACGCGTCGACGTCAGCGACGACCGCGACGCCAGGGACGGTGTACTCGGTCGAGTAGAGCTCGGTCGCGTCGGCGTCGGCGCGCTTGACAGCCGACCGCACCGCGGCGACGGTCGACTGGATCGCCTCGACGCGGTTCTTGGCCGCGGAGGACTGGGTCCGCGACTTCGTCAGGTCCCCGCCCTTCGCCTTGGCGTCCACTTCGAGGGCACCCTGGCCGGTCGTGCGCACGAACGCGGCGACGGTCTTCGTCGGCTTGGCGTCACGGAGCGGGGCGGAGAGCTTGAGGTCGGCCACCGAGATCCCGGCCGGAGCTGCGGAGGCCGCGCCCCCGACTGCGAGACCGCCACACGCGAGGGCCGCGACGGCGATGCCGGCGGTCAGGACGCGGGTGAAGCGATGGGGTGTTGGGTTCGGGTCGGTGTTCGGTGTTGCACGGTTCAAAGAGGACACTCCTGGCTCAGTCCGTGGTTCGCATGAGATTCCTGTGAAGCTATGCGTTCGTTCTCAGGGAAGACAGTCCGCACTTTGGGGGACCCCCTCGTCCGGGGGACGGAACCTGTTAAGTTGCACACGTGTGTGCACGTTATTACGATGGGGTGCGTGACCACCACTGAGCAGCCCTCCCGCGCGCCCCGTCGCGACGCCACGGAGAACCGGGCAGCCCTCCTCGACGCGGCGAAGACGTGCTTGCAGCAGGACCCGGACGCCTCGATCGAGACGATCGCCGCGGCTGCGGGACTCTCGCGCCGTGCGGTGTACGGACACTTCCCCTCGCGCGACGACCTGGTGCGCGAGGTCGTGACCGCCGGCGCCGCCCGGATCGCGGCCGCCATGCCCACCGCTTCGGACCTGCAGGAGCTCCCGCCGGCCGCACGCCTCGCCGCGATCGCGGTGACGCTCTGGACCGAGGTGTCGCACGTCCGCTCGATGGCCAGGGTCGCCGTGCGCAGCCCGTTCGCCGAACCCGTCGCCGAGGTGTTCGCGCCGCTGCGCTCACAGGTGCGCCAGGCGTGCGCGCTCGGGATCGCCGACGGCGCCATGCGGGACGACGTCGACCCCGAGACCCTCGGCCGTCTGGTCGAGGGCGCGTGCATCGCCGTCCTCGACGAGGCGACCCGTTCCGGCACGAGTGACGAGGACGGACGGCGCATGGTGGTGGTGTCGGCGCTCGGCATGGCCGGCATCGACTGGCGCACCGCACTGCTCTCCGAACCCGCTGCTCCCGCTCCCGCTCCGAAGGACCACGCATGACGCTCGAACTCGACCACGTCGGCATCGGCGAGGAGCCCGGCGCACCCCTGCCCGTCGTCTCCGCCGTCGCCGCCCCCGGACGCCCCGGGGTCCTCGCCGTCGAGACCGAGCAGGCACCCGTGCTCGCGTCACTCGTCGCCGGCGGCCGCATGCAGCCCGACACCGGCCGCCTGCTGCTCGACGGCCACGAGGACCCGGCAGCCGTCCGGCGCTCGTTCGCCCTGGTCGACACCCCCGGTGTCGCCGAGCCCTTCCCCGTCATGACCCTGAAGCAGATCGTGCGCGAGGAGCTCGCGTTCGCCGGGCAGCGCCCGAACCGCGAGCACGTCGACACCGTGCTCGACGAGCTCGGCCTGCGGGACTACGTCGACACCGCCGTGCAGCGCGTGCCGACCGTCGTGCGCGTCCGGCTGCTCGTCGAACTCGCCCTGCTGCGCGACGGTGTGACCGGCATCGTGATCACCTCACCCGAGCGGCACGGCGGCGCCGTCGAGGACTGGTTCCAGGTGATCCGCGACGTCGCACGACGGGGCGTGACCGTGGTCCTCGTGACCTCGAAGGCCGCCGCCACCACCGTCGAGCACCTGCTCGACACGATCGACACGCACGACGACGTCGCGACGCTCGTGACGCCCCAGACCGAGGACCCCGAGGACGTGGCCCGAACCGACGGAAGCGAGCCGGGCCTCCCGGCCGCTCCTTCCGTCACCGAAGCATCCGCAACCGTCCCGACGGAGGCACAGAAGTGACCACCACCTCGCTCGTCCGCGCAGAACTCGCGCGGCTCACCGCGACCCCGCTCGCACGCCTGGCGTTCATCGCGCTGATGATCGTGCCGCTGCTGTACGGCGGCGCGTACCTGTGGGCGAACCGCGACCCGTACGCGAAGCTCGACCAGATCCCCGCCGCGATCGTGAACCTCGACGCCGGTGCCACGCTGGACGGCGAGCACGTCGACTACGGCAAGGACGTCACGAAGGAGGCCATCGACGGCGCCGACTTCAAGTGGACGAAGACGAGCGCCGCCGATGCCCGCTCCGGCGTCCGCAACGGCACCTACGACTTCGTCGTCACCATCCCGCACGACTTCTCCGAGCACCTGGTGTCCGCGCAGTCCGACGACCCGACGCAGGCGAAGCTCGTGATGACGACGGCCGACACGAACTCGTACCTGGCGTCGACCATCGCCGAGCAGGCGGGCAAGACCATGCGCACCGCCGTCGCCGAGCGCGTCGGCAAGCAGGCGGCGAAGACCCTGCTCGTCGGACTCGCCGACGTGCGGGACAGCCTCGGCGACGCCGTCGACGGGGCCGATGAACTCGCGTCCGGAACCGCCAAGGCGGACTCGGGCGCGCACCAGCTCGCCGACGGCACCGGCAAGCTGTCGTCCGGGGCGGCGGAGCTGGCGTCCGGCACGGCCGACCTGCCGTCGCAGACCCAGCAGCTCAACAGCGGGGCGCAGCAGGTGGCGTCGGGGGCGTCGACCCTGGCGTCCGGGCTGGCCAACGCGCAGCAGCAGACGGCGGCGCTGCCGTCGCAGACGCAGCAGTTGGACACTGGGGCGCAGCAGCTGCAGTCCGGGCTGCACCAGCTCCGTGACCAGACGGCTTCGCTCCCCTCCGACTCTGCGCGCCTGTCCAGTGGTGCGTCGCAGGTCGCCACCGGGAACGCCACGCTGGCCGACGAGGCCGCACCGTTCATCGAGGGCGTCCAGCAGCTCTCGGCGCAGTCGCCGGAACTCGTCGCGTCACTGAAGCCCGTCGTCCAGGCCTCCACGGTGCTCACCGCGGAACAGAAGACCCAGCTGCTCGCCGGGCTCGACCACCTGCAGGCCGGCAGCACCGAGCTCGGTGCCGGTGCCGGCGACCTGTCCGGCAACCTGCAGAAGCTCAAGACCGGCAGCGCGCAGGTGTCCGCGGGGGCATCGCAGCTCGCCGAGCAGGCTCCGGCGCTGACCAGTGGCATCCAGCAGCTCTCCGACGGCTCCGACACGCTCGCCGCCGGGACGTCGAAGCTGGCTGCCGCGGCACCGACGTTGACCTCGGGCATCTCGTCGGCGGCGACTGGCGCGTCCACGCTCTCCGCGGGTGCCGCGAAGGTAGCAGACGGCACGTCGACGCTGGCCTCGGCCGCTCCGACCCTGTCGTCGGGCGCATCGTCGCTCGCCACCGGCGCGGCGTCCGCCGACAAGGGTGCTTCGTCGCTCGCATCGGGCCTCGACGAGCTCAAGACCGGCTCGTCGAAGCTCGCGTCGTCGCTCGACGAGGGCCGCACGAAGATCCCAGCCTCGAACGCCTCCGAGCGCGAATCGCAGGCCTCGGTGATCTCCGACCCGGTCAAGGTCGGCGACGACAACGTTGCCGCGGCGTCGAACTACGGCGCCGGCCTCGCACCGTTCTTCATCTCGCTCGCGGCCTGGATCGGCATGTACGCGCTGTTCCTCATCCTCAAGCCGATCTCCAAGCGTGCGATCACGGCGGTGCGGAAGCCCCTGGCCGTGGTGTTCGGTGGCTGGCTGACCCCGGCCCTGCTCGGCCTGGTGCAGATGGTGGCGCTGTTCTTCATCGTGCGGTTCGCCCTCGACCTGAACGTGGTGCACGTCGGCGGCACGATCGGGATCATGGTGCTGGCCTCGGCGACCTTCGCGGCGATCATCATGGCGCTCAACGTGCTGCTCGGATCGGTGGGGCAGTTCCTCGGCCTGGTGCTCATGCTCGTGCAGCTCGTCACCGCCGGCGGGACGTTCCCGTGGCAGACGCTGCCGGGGCCGTTGGCGGCGCTGCACTTCGCGCTGCCGATGACGTACTCGGTCGACGCGATCCGGCAGACGATGTACGGCGGGAACCTCAGCGCCGCGTGGTCGGACGCGGGCGTGCTGCTCTGCTGGCTGCTCGGGGCGCTCCTGGTGTCCTTCGTGGTCACGGCGCGGCAGACCCGCTCCCGCACGCTGCGTGACCTGCGCCCGAGCCTGATCGGGTAGCGGGGCGCCGGGCGCGGCGCCGGGGCGCGGGGCGCTTCGTGAGCAGAAGAGGTCGGGTGACATCAGGTCACCCGACCTCTTCTGCTCACGAAGGACGTTCGCCGAGCGGCTGGTGCACCATCCCGCCGCCGAGGGTGCGCAGGTCGTCGGTCGGCAGGGCAGCACGGGCGTCTGCATCGAGCACCGCGGAGGCGTCGTCGAGGGGGTGGAACCCGATGCGCTCCCCGGCGGACAGGTCAGCCGGCGACCCGGTGTTCCGCGACAGGGCCCAGACCACGTGGTGCCCGGGGTCACGGAGCGCCACGGTCGCGAGCACCAGGCGCGTCAGGTCGTCGGGCGAGGTCCACATGAGCAGCGCCCGGGTCGTCGGCGGCAGCGCACCGAACGCACCGATGCGCGCGGACACGATCGACATCTCGTACCGATCGACGAACAGGCTGCCGAGCAGTTCCATGGCCGCCTTCGTCACGCCGTAGTACGTGTCCGGACGGGGCAGCCGGTCGCCGGTCACGCTCCCAGGCTGGTCGAGGGGTTCGGGCACCAGCCCCACTGCGTGGATCGAACTGGCCTGCACGACCCGGAGCACGCCGGCGGCGGCCGCCCGTTCGAGCACGTTCTTCGTGCCGGTCAGGTTCGCCGCGATCAGATCGTCCCAAGCGGCCTCGGTCGGGATGCCCGCCAGGTGGACCACGGTGTCGACCCCGGCGAGCGCATCGTCCAGCGCTGCCGGGTCGTTCACCGAACCGGGCACGAATCGTTCCCCGGCGCCGATCGGATCGTGGGGCTGCTGTTCGTCGAGCAGCACGAGGTCGTGTCCCGCAGACCGCAGGCGAGGACGCAGGGCGCTCCCGATGCGACCCGCGGCTCCGGTGATGAGCAGCGTCGCCATGCCGCGGACGCTACCCCCGGCGCGCGAGCAGCGACCTCAGCTGTACGACCGCGCCGAACGCCGGGGTGTCGAGGTCGGACTTCGTCCACCGGACGACCGCCCAGCCGAGTCGTTCCATCTCGCGGTAGCGGCGGAGGTCACGGCCCCACTGCTCGGCGTCGGTCCGGTGGTGGTCGCCCTCGTACTCGACGACGATGCGCTGCTCCGGGTAGGCCATGTCGACGCGGCCGACGAACCGACCGACTTCGTCGAGCACGTCGACCTGCAGGTCGGGCTCGGGCAGCCCCGCGCGGACGATCGCCAGTCGTGCCCGGGTCTCCTGGGGCGACCCGGCCCCGACCCGCACGAGCTCGAGCGCGACCCGCAGTCGTCGGACACCCGATCGTGCGCCGGCCAGGGCGACGGCGGCAGCGAGGTGGTCGATCGTCGTCCCACACCGTCGTTCCGTGACGATGGCATCCCCGAGTACGACGAGCTGGTCGACCGAGAGCACGGCGCCGCAATCCACCCACAGCGCCGCGGGCGTGCTCGTCGGCATCCCCCACCGCTCCGTCACCCGGGCACGGTCCGGTGTGATGCGGTGCCCGACGACCCCGCGGCGTCGCGGTTGTGCGATCGGCATGGGACTCGTGACGTGCACCGGTCCGTCGTCAGCGAACGGGACCGGCAGCTGCCAGAGGACCGCCGCCGAGACGTGACTGATGAACTGCCCGGGAACCAAGACCGGCCGGAACGCCCGGATCCGGTGCACCGGGTCGGGCGGACGGTCACGTTCCCATCGGATCGACCGGGTCGGCCGGATCAGGTCACGCCGTCGGAGACGTTGTCGGGAGACGCCCGCGCGGTCGGCGGCACCGACGTCGAACGTGCGCCCGCGCAGCGGTGTCGGAAGTGGTCGTGCTCGCATGACCACCACGTTCGCGCCCCGCGCCCGCTGCCCGCGCGCCGAACGCGACTTCTGTGCACAACGCGCCCCGGGCCTCCCGTGTGGAGGACCAGGCACGCGCAGATCGTGAGCAGAAATGGTCGGGTCGCCGCCCCGCACCCGACCATTTCTACTCACGAAGCGAAACCCCCACCGCGACCCACCGCCACCACCACGACACCGCCCGGCCCATGTCACGTCAACCGCTACGATCGACGCACGAGCCAACGGAGGTCGAAGCGCATCATGGGAGACGGCAAGCCCGCGACCATCTACGACGTCGCCGCACGCGCCGGGGTCTCGAAGTCCCTCGTCTCCCTCGTGCTGCAGCGCTCCCCCCGGGTCAGCGACCAGCGCCGGGCAGCCGTGCTCAAGGCCATCCAGGAGCTCGACTACCGCCCCTCGACCGCGGCCGTCTCCCTCGCCGGCACGCGCAGCCGCACCATCGGCGTGGTGCTCGACGACTTCCGGAACCAGTGGTTCGTCGACCTGCTCACCGGCCTGCGCGAGAGCCTGCAGGACCAGGGGCACCGGCTCGTGGTGGCCGACCGGTTCCTCAACACGGGGCTCGATGCCTCTCCGGTCGAGGGCTTCCTGTCGATGCGCGTCGAGGGCATCGTGATCGCCGGCGAACCCACCACCGACCTCGCGATCCCCGCTTCGATGCCGCTCGTCATCGCCGGCGGCCGCGTCGCGATCCCCCGCGCCGACACCGTGGCGAACGACGACCACGCCGGCGGCGGCATCGCGGCGCAGCACCTGCTCGACCTCGGCCACACCCGCCTCGGGTTCGTCGGTGCGAGCTCGGCGGCCTCGGCCGAACGCCGGGCCGGGTTCGAGCAGGCTGCCGCGACACGTGCGTCCGTCGTCACGACGGTGCTGCCCGGCGAACCCACCGAAGAGGCCGGTTCCCGCGCCCTCGGCATGCTCCTCGACGAGCACCCGGACGTCACCGCCGTCTTCGCCGCGAACGACGTGATGGCCCTCGGCGCCCTGTCCGAACTCGCCGAACGCGGGTTGCGCGTCCCCGAGGACGTCTCCGTCATCGGCTACGACGACACCCCGGTGGCCGCGATGCGGTACGTCGGCCTGACGAGCATCGACGACCGCAGTGTCGAGATCGGCCGCGGCGCCGGGGAGCGCCTGCTGGCCCGCATCGCCGATCCACGGATCGCCGCCTCGGAACTCCTCGTCGAACCCCGCCTGGTCGCGCGACGCACCACCGCCACGCGCTGACGGAACCCCGGACGGGAGGCCCGTCCCACCTCCGACCCGCCCGCTTCGTGAGCAGGAATGGTCGGGTCCAGGGCCCGTACCCGACCGTTTCTGCTCACGAAGTCGTGCCGGGCGGCTCCGCGTGCTGCACGATCCACGAGTGCATGACGATCGCCGCGGCGGCCGAGGCGTTGATGCTCCGCGTCGACCCGAACTGCGTGATCTCGAGGTGCGCGTCGGCACCGGCGACAGCCTGCTCGGTCAGCCCGGGGCCCTCCTGCCCGAACAGGAACACGCAGCGCTCCGGGATCGTCGCGGTCTCGATGCGCTCGGCACCGGGGGTGTTGTCGATGGCGACGACGGGACGCTGCTCCTCGGCCATCGCGGCGAGGAACGCCTCGACGTCGGGGTGGTAGCGGACGTGCTGGTAGCGGTCGGTGACCATCGCCCCGCGCTTGTTCCACCGGCGTCGCCCGATGATGTGCACGGTGCCGGCCAGGAACGCGTTGGCGCTCCGCACGATCGATCCGATGTTCAGGTCGTGCTGCCAGTTCTCGATCGCCACGTCGAACGCGTGTCGTCGGGTGTCGAGCTCGGCGACGATCGCGTCCATCGACCAGTACCGGTAGCGGTCGAGCACGTTCCGGGAGTCCCCGTCGGCCAGCAGCTCGGGGTCGAGCCTCGGGTCGTCGGGCCAGGGTTCCGGGTGCGGCCCCACCCCGTTGGTCGTCAGCTCGTGCGACGGTTCGGGCGCAGTGGTCACCCGACCAGCGTACGGCCGGGCGCGGCGTCAGGCGGTGCGCACCCCGTGGGCGATGCGCGACTCGATGCCGGCGATCAGGATGTCGAGGCCGAGCGCGAACCGGTCGTCGTAGGAGTGCTCACCGAGGATCTCGCCCACCAACCGGTGCCGCTCGGGTCGGCCGGCCTCGGAGTCTCCACGTCCGACCTGCACCCCGGCGTGCCCGACCACGAAGTCGTACACGACGAAGAAGGTGTACATCGCCTCGGCCGGCGGAAGCCCGGCGTCCTGCAGAGCACCGACGACCTTCGCCACGACGGCGTCGGACTCGGTCGAGGCGAGCGGGGCGCGCTGGCTGTGCGACTCGAGCACGAGCGGATGGGTCCGCATCAGGTCACGGAACGTCGTGGCGAACGTGCGGACGACGGCGTGCCACTCGTCCGGCCAGACGAAGGTGGCGGTGAACTCGTCGACGGTGCGGCGGACGAGCTCGGCGTGCAGGTCGTCCAGCCCGCCGATCGTCCGGTGCACGGTCATCGGGGCGACCCCGAGCCGCACGCCCAGCGCCCGGAAGGACAGGCGGTCGAGGCCGTCCTCGTTCGCGATCGTCGTGGCGGCGTCGATCACCTGCTCGCGGGACAGCACGTTCGGGCGGCCTCGGCGTCGTCGCGGCGTCACCTCGAGCTCCGTCTCCGACACCGTGGCGGGTCGGGGCGCGGCGGACGGGGTTCCGGGTTCGACGAGCACGAGGGGGCCTCCTTGATTCGGTACGTGTCCCGAAAAGCGTAGAGCAAAAGCCGACCGCGGTTCGGTGTCTCGACCTTCTCGGGTCTCGGAGCAGCGCGCAAGAGCCGCCCCGGGCCTCCCGGCCCTTTCCGAGCCGGCCACGAGCAGGCCACGAGCCGCCCACGAGCCGCCCCTGAACCCCTGCGCAGTAGGGTGATGGCCATGGCGACCCGAGACGACGTCGAGTGCTGGCTGACCGACATGGACGGCGTGCTCGTCCACGAGAACCAGGCGCTCCCGGGCGCCCCGGAGCTCATCCAGCAGTGGCTCGACGACGGCACCGAGTTCCTCGTGCTGACGAACAACTCGATCTTCACGCCGCGCGACCTCAGCGCCCGCCTGCGGAGCTCGGGCCTGCACGTGCCCGAGGAGCGGATCTGGACGAGTGCGCTCGCGACCGCCGACTTCTGCAAGTCGCAGATGCCCGGCGGCTCGGCGTTCGTGATCGGTGAGGCCGGCATGACGACCGCCCTGCACGAGGCCGGGTTCATCATGACGGAGACGGCTCCCGACTACGTCGTCGTCGGCGAGACCCGCAACTACTCGTTCGAGGCGATCACCAAGGCCGTCCGGCTCATCCGCGCGGGCGCCCGCTTCATCGTGACGAACCCCGACGCCACCGGCCCGAGCGCCGAGGGGGTCCTGCCGGCCACCGGCGCCATCGCGGCGATGATCGAGAAGGCCACCGGCAAGCAGCCCTACGTGGTCGGCAAGCCGAACCCGATGATGTTCCGCTCCGCGATGAACCGGATCGGCGCGCACTCCGAGAACACCGGCATGATCGGCGACCGCATGGACACCGACGTGCAGGCCGGCATCGAGGCGGGGCTGCACACCGTGCTCGTGATGAC
Source organism: Curtobacterium sp. ME12 (assembly GCF_903970855.1). NCBI lineage: Bacteria > Bacillati > Actinomycetota > Actinomycetes > Micrococcales > Microbacteriaceae > Curtobacterium > Curtobacterium sp. ME12. The sequence continues at coordinate 124,892 of NZ_CAJCKD010000003.1, read as the reverse complement.
GGGCATCAGCGACCAGGCGGAGATCGACCGGTACCCGTTCCGCCCGAGCGAGGTCATCTCCGGCGTGCACGAGCTCGTGCGCACCGAGCCCTTCGAGGTCGAGCTCTAGCCGGACGCTCGCGACCGCTCGCGTCGGCCGCGGCCGCTACCGGGCGTCGACCCCGGCGCCGGAGGCGACCGCGGCACCCGCCGCAGCCGGTTCGTGGGACGCCCCACGGGCCTCCAGGGCGAAGGCCGCCATCGGCGGCACCGTCCGCCACCGCTTCGCGAGCCGACGGGGGCGGTCGTCGTACCAGGCGATGATCCCGCCCGCCACGATGCCGAACGCGAGCACCCCGAACGAGAACAGCCCGATCAGGCCGAGCAGGGTCAGCTTGCCGAAGTCGCCCGTGTCCGCCGTCGCCGAGAACCCGATCGACCCGAAGTCCCAGAAGGCGTGCAGCAGCACCGGGGCGAGGAGCGACCCGGTCAGCCGACGCGCGACGTACAGCGTCGACCCGAACGACGCCGCGAACACGACCTGGACGAGCGTCGGACCGATCCCGGCACCGGCGAGCGCGTTGAGCAGGTGCAGCAGCCCGAACAGCGCGCACGACAGGGCCCACACCCCCATCTCCGGCAGCCGCCGCCGCAGCCCCACGAGCAGGATGCCGCGGGCCATCAGCTCCTCGAAGACCCCGACGAACAGCACCCCGACGGCGAGTAGCACGAAGTAGTGCGCGGGCAGCGCCGTCCAGTCGATCAGGGGCAGCCGGACGACGCACACCACGAGCACGAGGATCGGCGCGAGCATCGTCCACCGCAGCCGTGTCCGGACCGGGTCGACCGTCGCGATCCGCCACCAGCCGAGCGCCGTGACGAACAGGGCGAGTGCCGCGACCGCGATGCCCTCGGGGATGACGAGGGCGTGCACGACGCTGTCGACCGTCTGCCCGAGGGTCGCGTAGTCGTCGCTCGGCCGTGACCGCCAGGCGCTGATCGCCGCGAACACCACGATCGGCGCGAGCCCGAGCAGCAGCGACGGCGGCACCGGCCAACGACGGCGAGGGGCTCGGACGGAGGCGGTGGTGGTCATCTGCTGGTTGTACCAGGCGGGACGTACGATTGGCGGTATGCGCCTGCCATCCCTGTCCACCATGGCAGAGGACTACGTCAAGCTCATCTGGAAGGCCAGCGAGCGCGGCGGACCCGGCTTGGCGACGCGGGACATCGCGGCGTCGCTGAAGGTGTCGGCGTCGACGGTGTCGGGCAACCTCAAGAAGCTCGACCGCGACGGCCTGATCGAGCACACCCCGTACTACGGCGTCGTGCTCACGCCGCTCGGGCAGCAGGTCGCGGTGGCGATGGTCCGGCGGCACCGGCTGATCGAGACGTTCCTGGTGGAGCGGCTCGGCTACTCGTGGGACGAGGTCCACACCGAGGCCGAGGCCCTGGAACACGCCGTGTCGGAGCAGTTCCTCGACCGGGTCGACGCCGACCTCGGCCACCCGACGCACGACCCCCACGGCGACCCGATCCCCGGTGCGGACGGCATCGTGCCGGACTCGCCCGGCACGCTCCTCGGGGCGATCGAGCCCGGTGCGTGCGGCACCGTCGACCGGGTGTCGGACGACGACCCGTCCCTGCTGCGGTACTTCGACGAGCTCGGGGTGGGGCTGGGGACGCACCTGCGGGTGGAGCGGGTGCGGGACTACGCCGGCGTCATCGCCGTGTCGCGGCGGGCGACCGACGGCTCGGAGTCCCTCGTCGACCTGCCGGCGGCGGCGGCGTCGTCCATCTGGCTCGCGCCCGACGGCGACTGACCGCGCTGGTCGGCTGGTCGGCTGGTCGGCTGGTCGGCTGCCACGCATGCGTTGGCCGGCCGGTCGAGACACCCCGCTCACGTTCGCTGAGAGGTCAGGAGCTGTCGCCCGGGAGCCCCGCAGCCGACGGTTCGCGACCACTCGGCGCCCAGCGCACGGGGTGTCGTGACCGCACCGCGGCCCGCGAACGCGCGTGGTGTCGGACGGGAGGCCCGGTGCCCCGCCGCCACGCGCCTCCCGTCCGCCGCCCCCATCGGTCACGACACCCCGCTCAACTCCGCCGAGCGGTCACCATCTGTCGCCCGCGAGCCCCGCAACCGACGGTTCACGACCACTCGGTACCCCGCCCACGGGGTTTCGTGACCGCGCGACGCGCCCGCCACACCCCCGCGGCGGCGACGCCTCGCGACCACCCGGCGCTCCCGGCCGGGCGCGCCCGCCGGCCCTACCCCTTGACGGAGCGCGTCCGGCCGAGCGCGACCTCGCGCCGAGCCCGTTCGAGGGCGAGCGCGGATGCCGCATCCGGGTCGTGGAGCAGCCGTTCGGTCTCGTGCACGTGCTCCCGGACGGCGTCGGTCCCACGGTCGGCCGCCGCGGCGAGGACCGGTTCGACGACGACCTCGCCGAGTCCCACCAGGGCACGCGACAGGCTGAGCCGACGCTCGCGGTCCCCGACGCCGAGCTGCACGGCGAGGGTCCGCGCGAGCGCCGCCCGCTCGTCGTCCGGCACCAGTGCGACGGCCGTGCGCCACGCCGCGCGGAGCACCTCGTCGTCGTGGTCCTCGAGGAGCGGGCGCACCGCGGGCCACGCGTCCGGGTCCCCGATCTTCGACAGGGTGTGGAGCGCCTGGCTGCGGGCCTGCGGCTCGGGGCGCTCGAGCTCGGGCAGGACGCGGGCCACGACGTCGTCGGCGGGGTGCCGGGTGAGCGCCCACGTCAGCATGTCGCGGACGAAGAAGTCCGGCTCCACGGCGCACTGCGCGACGAGCACCTCGAGGTCCGCGGGGTCCGGGGTGGTCCCCGCGGCCATCACGGCCTGCAGCCGGGCGGAGGATCGCGGGTCGGCGAGGGCATCGGTGAGCGTGGTCATCCCTCCATCGAAGCCCCTCGCGCCGGGGCCGTGTCAAGCATCGGGGCATAGCGTCGGGAGACGTGCGGTTCGCTCCCACCGCACCTCCGACCACGAAAGGACCTCCGTATGCCCCGCATCGGTACCAGTGACCTGCACGTGTTCCCCCTCGCCCTCGGCGGCAACGTCTTCGGGTGGACGGCGGACGAGTCGACCTCGCACCACGTCCTCGACGCCTACACCGCGGCCGGTGGCGACTTCATCGACACCGCGGACGTCTACTCGGCCTGGGCGCCGGGCAACTCGGGCGGCGAGTCCGAGCAGGTCATCGGTTCGTGGCTGCGCGCCTCGGGCAAGCGGGACGACGTCGTCATCGCGACGAAGGGCTCGCAGCACCCGGAGTTCCAGGGCCTCGCTGCGGACACCGTCGCCGCCGCTGCCCGCGCGAGCCTCGAGCGCCTCGGCACCGACCGGATCGACCTGTACTACGCGCACTTCGACGACCAGTCGACCCCGCTCGAGGAGACCGTCCGCGCCTTCGACCAGCTCGTGCAGGACGGCCTGGTTCGCTACACCGCGATCTCGAACTACTCGAAGGACCGCGCCGCGGAGTGGATCCGCATCGCGACCGAGAACGGCCTCGCCCAGCCCGTCGCCATCCAGCCCCACTACAACCTGGTGACGCGCCAGCCGTACGAGGCCGAGATCGCACCGCTCGCGCACGAACACGGCCTCGGCGTCGTGCCGTACTTCTCGCTCGCCGCGGGGTTCCTGACCGGCAAGTACCGCTCGAAGGACGACTTCGCCGGCAAGGACCGCGAGGGCCAGGTGTCCGGCTACTTCACCGACGAGGGGCTCGCCGTCGTGGACGCGCTGTCCTCGATCGCCGACGCACACGGCTCCGAGATCGCGACCGTCGCACTCGCCTGGCTGCAGGCGCAGCCCGACGTCGTCGCACCGATCGCGAGCGCTCGGAACACCGAGCAGCTGCCGGCGCTGCTGGCCTCGGCGGAGCTCCAACTCACCGCCGACGAGCTGCAGACGCTGTCCGACGTGTCGGCGAAGGTACCAGCGAGCGCCTGACGCCGGCGCATCTCAGCCGATGCGCGTGCATGTTGCGACATCCCACTCGTCGTTCGACGGGTGGGATGTCGTTCGTTGCACACGCATTCGATGCGTGTGCATGTTCCGACAGACCACCGGTCGATCACGGGGTGGAACGCCGCAGAACAGGTGCGACCCGCCCCGACCGCCGGACGCCGACGACCGACCCGCCCCGCCTACGCCCCCGGCGCCAACGACCCGGACAGCGGCTGCCCCGACGACCGCGTCACGAAGCACGAGATGAACCGGTCGCCCTGGTCCCACGTCGCCTGGTCGGGCGCGTAGGAACCCTGCACCTGCACGTCGCCCACGGCAGCGGCGGCCGAGGCGTTCAGCGCCGTGTCGGACTGGCACTGGTCGGCGGCCTGGGTCGCCAGGGCCTCGGCGCCCGGGTAGGTGTCGCCCTCGACCGCGAGCCGCGCGGTCAGCTGCCCGATGTGGGGCGTCGCGCAGTCCACCACCGTGAAGGTCTGCGACCACGCGTTCGTGAACGGCGACAGGCACTCCCCTCCGGCCAGGTCGGTCCACGGGTGCTCGCCGGGCAGGGCCGGGGTCGTGGCGAACTGCAGCGTGGCGGACGGTGCTGCGGCGTCACTCGACTGCGAGGCCGACGCCGACGGCGCAGCGCTCGGTGTCGCCGGCGCCGACGAGGCAGCGACCGGCGACTTCGTCGGCACGGCCTGGTCGGCGATGTTGTTGCCGAGGATCCACTTCGACAGCAGGAACACCAGCACGATGAGCACGAGGATCAGCGCGATCGAGCCGTAGATCAGCAGCTGCTTGCCGCGCTTGCCCTCGTTCCGCAGCCGCGCGAAGCCCTCGTTGATGAAGTTGTCGCGGTCGCCGGACTGCCGGTCCGGACCGCCGGCGGGCCGTCCGGCAGCAGCGGGCGCGGAGGCAGCAGCAGGAGCGGCAGCCGCCGCGGGCACGGCAGCCGCCGGCATCATCCGCGTCCCGGTCTCCTCCGGGTCGTAGCCCGTGCCACCGAGCTGCCCGACGGCCTCGGTGCCGAACAGGTCCTTGATGGCGCTCGTGTCGCTGGTCTCGCGGCCGTCCCACTCGGACTGGTCCAGGTCGTCCGGCGCCGCGGCCGGCAGGGACTCCGGCTGCGGACCGGTGTCGTTCCCGCGCAGCCCGAGCACGGCGTCGAGGTCCTGCCCGACCGACGGCGGCAGGTGCGCCGGGTACTCCTGTGCACCGGCGGGTTCGACGAGCGGCGGCGCGGCGGTCGGCGGCGCGGTCGCGTCGGGCTCGGACCACCAGGGCGTGCCGGCAGCCGGCATCGCGGTGGTCGGCGCGTCGGCCTGGAGGCCCTCGGTCGCGTCCGGCACGTCGTCCCCGGCGGACCCACGGGGCGCGTCCACGGCCTCGGTCGCCTCCGACGGAGCACCAGCGGCAGCAGCAGCAGCAGCGGCACCAGCGCCAGCGCCGGCGCCAGCGCCAGCACCAGCACCAGCGCCAGCACCGGGAGCGGCCGGGGGCACCACCGGCGGCACGGGGACCGCGGGCGGCACCGGGTAGGTCCGCGGCGCCTGCGGCAGCCCGGTGGCCGGGGTGTCGACCTCGCCGGCGACGACCTCGTCCTCGTCGTCCAACTCGTCGGCGAGCGACCAGGACCCGGCGGACAGCGCGGTGGTGTCGAACGAGTCGGTGGTCAGCGTCGCCGGTACCTCGCCGGGCTCGTCGTCGCCGATCGCCCAGTCGAACGGCCGGTCGTGCGCGCCGGTCTGCGTGGGGACCGGCCCGGTGCTGGTGATGCGCAGCAGGTCGGTGAAGGTCGGCGGCTCCTCGGTCGGGGGCAGCACGTTCTCGACGCCGACGGGTTGCGGGGCAGCGGGCGCAACGGGCGGCACGGACTCCGGGTGGTTCCCGGTCGCGCGCCCGAGCCAGTCGACGTCGGCGCGGCCCTCGCCGAAGGGGTCCACGCGGCGACGTTCGTCCTCGATGGCCTTCGCCGCGGCCGCACGTTCGTCGCGGTGCGTCTGCGCGGTCGGCAGCACGATCGACGACGGGTGCGGCGCGGTGGAGTCCGGTGGGACGTCAGCGGCGGCCGGGATCCGGTCGTGCAGTGTCGAGCGCTCGTGCTCGACGACGGCGTCGGGGTTCTCGGAGGGGGCGAGCAGCTCGGGCGGCATCGAGATGGCCTGGGTCGCACCGTCGTCGAGCGCCGGAGCCGGAGCGGGCGGCACCGGCGCAGCCGCAGCAGGAGCCGCAGGCGCGGCGTCCTCCGCCTCCCCCTCGGCCACGAACGGCTCGGGCAGCGGTGCGCCCGTCTCGCGGGCGGTGCGCTCGGCCGCACGGCGCTCCCGCCGCGACGGCCAGTCCTCCTCGCCGCGTGGAGCCCCGAAGATGTCCGCAGCGCTGCGGAGACCGTGGAACGGAGCGTCCGATCCGGACGCACGCCGAGCCTCCAGGCCGTCGTCCCCGTCTGCCGGGCCGGCGGTTCCGTCGGGTTCGCGTGCGTCGTCCGGACGCTCCTCGGTCACGCGGTCAGCCCCAGATCAGCCAACCCGATGGCCGCGAAGTAGGGGTAGCCGGCCGCCTCGATCGTCTCCTTGGCACCGGTGTCCCGGTCGACGACGACCGCGACGGCGGCGACGATCGCGCCCTCGCGCTCGAGCGCTTCGGCCGCCTTGAGCGGCGAGCCGCCGGTGGTGGAGGTGTCCTCGAGCACGACGACGCGCTTGCCCGTCAGGTCCGGTCCCTCGACCTGCTTGCCGCGGCCGTGGTCCTTCGGCTCCTTGCGGACGACGAAGGCGTCGTAGGTCAGGCCCCGGGCGGCGGCCTGGTGCAGGACGGCGCTGGCGATGGGGTCGGCGCCCATGGTCAGGCCACCGACGGCGGAGACGTCCGGAACCTGCTGCACGAGCTCGGTCATGACCTGCCCGATCAGCGGCGCGACGCGGTGGTCCAGGCTGACCTTCCGCAGGTCGATGTAGTACGTCGCCTTCTTCCCGCTGGTCAGGGTGAAGTCGCCGTGGAACACCGCTTCGGAGGAGATGTACTGGATCAACTGTTCGCGCGCGTCGGTCACAGCGCACAAGGGTAGTCGTTCGGGCCCGCAACGCGCTCCCCCAGCCTGTGGGCCGCGGGGTGCCGGCACCGAGGCGGCCTCGGTACGCTCCGGGGCATGTCCCGAGCACCGCGCCGCCCCGCCGTGGAGCCGGCTCCGTCCGGCGACCGCCGGCCCGGCGCGGTGGCCGTCACGGTCGGACGGGAGGCCCTGGGCGGCCTGGTCGCGCTGGCCCTGGCCGTCATCGCCCTGCGCCACGTCATCGCGACGGAACGGGTGGCGTTGCTCTGGTACGACGGCGACTCGGTGCTGCTGCCGCTCGTCGAGCGCTCGCTGCAGGCCGGCCAACCGTTCGAGTGGGCGATGTCGCCCGCGCTGTTCTTCTTCCCCGAGCTGCCCGTGTACCTGTTCTGCTCGCTGGTGACCGCGACGCCGCAGCAGGCCCTGGCGCTGAACGGGGTGCTCGTGCTGCTCGCCGTGTACGCGCTGGTGCGGGCGGCCGCGAGCGAGCTGATGCCGTCCGCCGGGCGCCCTGCCCGGATCGCGGTGTCGGCGGGGGCACTCGGTCTGGTCACGCTGCTCGTGCTGACGGAGTCGTCGGCGACGGCGACCTCGCTCGAGCTGGCGTCCCTGCTGCTCACCACGACCTACTACTACGGCGCCGTGCTGGCGGTGCTCGGCACCGCGGTGCTCGTGCTGCGGGCGGTGCGCCTCGGCCGGGCGTCGGTGCCCCTGCTCGTGGTGCTCGGACTCGTCGCCGCGTGCACGACCGCGTCGAACCCGCTGTACGTGCCGTGGTCGGCGGCCCCGGTGGTCGTCACCCTCGGGCTCCTGGTGCTGGCACGGCGGGTGCCGTGGCGCCCCGCTGCGCTGCTCGCCGGTGCCGTGACGGTCGGTTCGGTCGTCGGGTACCTGGTGCGGATCCCGCTCCGGCCGTTCGTCTCCCTCGACCCGGCGACGTACGTGCAGCCGTCGCGGGCCGGGGAGACCCTGCGGTTCTTCGCGGCGCTGACCGACGACCGGGCGGGGACGGCACCGGGCGACCTCGGACTCCTGCTGCTGTTCGCCGGGGTGCTCGTCACCGTCGGCGGCACGGTCTGGGCCTGGCGGGTCCGCACCGCACGCACCGTGCTGGTCGCGACGCTGCTGCCCCTGGTGACCGTCGTCGCCGTGTCCGTCGGCGTCGTCGTCGCCGGGTCCGAGACCCCGCGCTACCTGCAGCCGATCGTGACCGCACCGCTGCTCGCACTCGTCGCCGTGGCAGAGCTCACCCGCACCGCGGTCCGGCGCACCCGCGTGCACCGCCCGCACCGCGGGGTCCGAGCGGGGGTGGCGGTCGCGATGGCCGCCGTGCTCGCGACCGGGGTCGCAGTGGCCCCCGGCACCGCCCACGCCGTGTCGACCGCGCGGTACCCGGCGGCCGCGTGCCTGGACCGCTGGGCCGACGGACGCCAGGTCACGGGCGTCGGGCAGTTCTGGACGGTCCGGCCCCTCGCGACCTACGCGTCGACGAACGTCGAGTTGCTGCAGGTGCGCGACACCTTCGAGACGTACCCGTGGCTCGTCGACCTCGGTGCCTACCGCGACGCCGACCCGAGCTTCGTGGTGGTCGGCTCGCACGACCTCTGGACCACCGCGGTCGAGGACTCCCTCGGCCCCCCGGCGACGATCACCCACTGCACCGGGTTCGACGTCTACGACTACGCCGGCACCGCCGGGCAGGCGATCCTGCGGCGCGACGTCGTCGGGAGCGCCGACCTCATCCGGCGCGACCGCGGCTTCTGATCCACTGCTGAAGTTGTCCACAGCGGCGCGTTGCCGTCCGATGCTCGCTGTACGGATGTATAGGCTCGTGCTCGATGTCTCGTCCCAGCAGCCCCCGCGCCCACCGTGTCCCCGTGCGCCTGCGCCTCGCCGTCACCGGCCTGGCACTCGCGGGCCTCGTCGGCACGGTCATCGCCGACGCTCCGGCGGCCCAGGCAGTGACCTACCCCACGTGGGACGAAGTGAAGTCCGCCCGCGGCAAGGAGTCCGCCAAGCAGGGGCAGATCACCGAGATCCGCGGCATCATCAGCGAGCTCGACGCCAAGGTCGACGCTGCCGAGGCGAAGGCGCAGAAGCTCGGCGACGTGTTCTACAAGGCACAGCGCAAGGCCCAGACCGCCGCCGAGAAGGAACAGCAGCTCCGCGCCGACGCGAAGGACCACGCCGAGGTCGCCGACCAGAGCGCCGCGCAGGCCGGGCAGTTCGCCGCGCAGATGTCCCGCTCCGGTGGCGCCGACGTCACCACATCGGTGATCACCCAGGGCGAAGACGCCAGTGACCTGCTGTACAACCTCGGTGCGCTGAGCAAGCTCTCCGAGCAGGCCGAGCGTGTGCAGGCCGCCGCGAGCGCCGACGCCGCCGTCGCCAGCTCGCTCGAGGCACAGGCCGACCGCGCCGCCGAAGCGCTGGGCGACCTCGCTGCCGAAGCCGAAGACCGCATGCAGGAAGCCCAGGCGGCGTCCGACGCCGTGCAGGCCGCCTACGACGAGCAGCAGTCGAACAAGGCCCGACTCGACGCCCAGCTCGCGACCCTGACCTCCGGCCGCGTCCGGACCGAAGCCGAGTTCGCCAAGGGTGAGCGCATCCGCAAGGCGGCGGAGGAGAAGGCAGCTCGCGAAGCCGCAGCACGCGCAGCCGCCGCGCAGCGAGCAGCCGCCGCACAGGCCGCGAACTCCGGCGGGGGCGCTCCGTCGGGCGGCGGCTCGACCGGCAGCAGCGGCTCGGGCGGCGGCGGTTCCGTCGGCGCGGGCTCGGGGACCGGCTGGGTCCGCCCGGCCAGCGGCTACGTGATCAGCCCGTACGGGTACCGCGTGCACCCGATCACCGGCGTCGTCACCATGCACGAGGGCACCGACCTGGCGAGCGGCTGCTACACGCCCATCGTCGCGGCCTCGGCCGGCACCGTCGACTACGTCGGCTGGTACGGCGGCTACGGCAACTACGTCCGCATCAACCACGGCGGCGGGGTGCAGACCGCGTACGGCCACATCGTCGACGGCGGCTTCCGGGTCGCCACGGGGCAGCAGGTCTCCGCGGGGCAGCTCATCGCCCTCGTCGGCTCCACCGGGGCGTCGACCGGCTGCCACAGCCACGTCGAGGTGCACATCAACGGGGCCACCACCGACCCGGTGCCGTTCATGAGCGCCCGCGGGGTCGCCTTCTAGCCGACCGGCTCCGGCTCCGGCGATCCGCCCGTCCCCAGGTCGTCGATCCCGTCGTCGCCGGCGTTCCAGAGCGCCCGGTACCAGGCGGTGCGCTCCGGGTCGTCCGGCAGCCCGTACGCATCGTGGAACAGCGGCTCCCACCCGGGTCCGTAGTTCCAGCCGAGCGCCATCGTCGCCACCGCGATGTCGGCCCAGCGGTCCGCGACCCCCATCGCGTCCAGGTCGACGTGCCCGCTCCACCGCCGGTCCGCACCGATGAGGGTGTTCGGCGTGCACGGGTCACCGTGACAGACGACGATCCGGTCGGTCGGTGGTTCCGGACCGAGACCGCCCGGGCCGAGCTCGGCGTCGGCGTCGGCGGCAGCCCCGCGCGCACGATCGAGCCGGTCCGCGGTCGCCCACGTGAACGGGCAGTCGTCGACGGGCAGGGTGTCGTGCAGCGCGCGCAGGCCCTCCCCCACCGCGACCACCGCGGTCCGGGGTTCGTCGTGCCAGCGCGGGTCGACGGCGCTCCACCCGGGCACGGCACGGGTGTGCAGCCAGACGCCGTCCCCGTCGGTGCCGTGGTCGAGCACCTCCGGCACCCGGGCGTACCGGGACGCCCACGTCAGCCGCGCGGCCTTGCCGCTGATCCACGACCCGTAGGCGTGCGGCAGCACCTTCACGAACTCCTCGGCGTGCGCATCCGGTCCGATACGGAACGTCGTCCCGCCGATCTCGTTGTGCCAGACGAGGGCGACCTCGCGGCACCGGGCCACCTCGGTGACCACGCGCGGCACCGGGTCGGTCTCGCCCGGCCGGGGCAGTCCACCGATCGAGCGCACCACGGTGACGCTCAGTGCACGCGGTCCGGACGGGACGACCCCGACCCGCCACGGGCGATCTCGAGCAGCACCGGCAGGCGTTCGCCGAGCAGGGCGTCCAGGTCGGCGACGACGGCCTCGACCCGTTCGGTGATCTCGCGCGGCGCGGCACCCCGGCGCGGACGGACCCGCACCCGGATCGCCCGACCACCACGGACCCGGTAGACGTCGACGGCGAGCGAGCCGACCTGCGGCATCTCGCCGATGGCCGAGGAGAGCGCGTGCTGCACGGCCGTGGACTCGATGCGCACCGAACCGGCGACGCCGTCGGCCGAACCGTCGCTGTCCACGACGGTGCCCTCGCGGCCACCGCCGAGCGTCGTCAGCACCACGAGGGCGAGCACGCCGAGCACGACGCCACCGCCGAGCACGCAGGTCCACGCGAACACCGAGTCGTCACGCGACGCCCCGGTGCCGAGTCCGGCGAGGACAGCACCGACCGTGCGCCACCACGAGGCGACGAGGGGCACCCCCTGGGCGGTCTGCACCAGGATCGCCGCCACCCCGGCGACGAGCAGGACGAGCCCGAGCACGACGAGCGCCGTCCGGCCGAGCCCACGGTTCGTGGCGTTCATCCGTCCACCCGCCCGGTCGGCTGCACCCGGACCCGTGCGGCGAGAGCTGGCTGCGCGTCGATCGCGACGAACTCCCGCTCGACGGCCTCGGTCGCGGCGACCGCGGGGACGTCCACGCCGGCTGCGGGACGGAGCACGACGTCGACCGTGCGGCGACCGACGGTGCCCACGGCGGCGTCGTCACCGAGCCGGGTCGCGGATCGGGCGGCGCGGGCCGCAGCGGAGGCCAGGACCTCGTCGTCGACGACCACTGCGAGCCGGTCGGACGACATCACGTGCCGCGGACGCCGCTGGGGCAGGATCCCCTGCAGCAGGAGGACGAGACCGATCAGGGCCACGACGGCACCGATGCCGATCACGATGGTGGTGTCGAGGCCGTCCGGAGCGGCGAGCGCGGCGTCGACCACCGCACGGGGGTCGACGCCGAGCACGTTCTGGTCGAGCAGGACGAGTGCGCCGGCGAAGACCGCGGCGGCGGCGAGCACCAGGGCGATGAGCATCGCGACGACGACGGCGCCCGAACGGGAGACGTGGGTCTCGCGGCGCAGCAGGCGGCGGTGGGTGGCGTGGTGGTCGTCGGGCGAGGGGCCGGCGGGGGCGATCGGATCGGCGTTGCCGCCGGCGGGATCGACGGCTGTGGCGGCGGTCACCGGACCCTCCGTGGGGTGTCCACGACCGACGAGGCGAAGGTCACGGTCACGCGGGCGACCTGTCGGCCGGTGATGGTCCGGAAGCGCGCGGCGATCGTGCCGCGAGCGCGGTGCGCCGTGGTGACGACGGGTTCGTCGGGGAGTGCGTGCGAGCCCAGCACCGGCAGGGCGAGCGGGGCGGTGATCTCGACCGCCAGCGCACCGCGACCGTCGTCGGCGACCCGGGCGCGGACCTCCCGGAAGGCCACGCGCAGTGCTTCGGCGGCGACCGCCTGGGCGGTGTGCACCAGCGCGGACGTGCCGATGCGGTCGGAACCGCGGAGCCGGACGCCGCTGTCGCCGGTCGTGGCGACGGCGGCGTCGCTCACGACGAGCTCCGGCGTCCGCGCAGCACGTCCAGCAGGCGGCGGAAGTCGACGTCGCCCGTGACGATGCGGGCGACCAGTGCGCCGACCGCCATGCAGACGGCGACGACGACGAACGCCCAGAACCCGAGCGTCACGGCGACGATCGCGAGCAGGGCGCCGGTGCCCATCCCGACGACGGTGGCGTTCACCGGACCCGACCGTCCCGGGTGTCGGGCTCGTCCGCGACGCCGTTGAGTGCCGGGATGTTCACGTCGTTGATGGCGATGTTGACCTCGGTGACCTCGAGGCCGACGAGCTCGGTGACGGCGTTCGTGACGGCGGCGCGCACCGCCGAGGCGACCTCCATCATCGGCGTCGGGTAGTCGACCACGATGGTCAGGTCGACGGCCACCTGGGTCTCACCGACCTCGACGCGGACGCCCTGGCCGAGCGCGCTGGAGCCGATGGCGTCGCGGATGGCGCCGAACGCCCGCGAGGCGTTGCCGCCGAGTGCGAAGACGCCGGGGACGTCGCGAGCGGCGATGCCCGCGACCTTCGCGACGACCGTGTCGTCGATGATGGTCCTGCCCTTGGCGGTGACCTGCGTCGTGGTGGTGCCGGCGGGCTGGGTGCTCCCGGCCCCGGTGCCGAGCGCTGCCCCGGTCGTGGTCCCGGTCGGGGTCCCGTCGACGCGGTTCGTCGTCGATGCCATTGCTGCCTCCGTGCGATCGATTGCTGGCCTCCAGCGAACACCATCGTGCCGCACGCCGTACAGGCGGCGCACGTGCCGTCCGGTCGCGCAGCCGACCTCGTCGTCAGTCGACACCGGTAGGTTCTTGTTCCATGCGCGTGGCGACCTGGAACGTGAACTCCGTCCGCACCCGAGTGGGTCGGATCGTCGACTGGTTGGTGCGTGAGGACGTCGACGTCCTCGGCATGCAGGAGATCAAGTGCAAGCCGGAGCAGTTCCCGGTCGAGCAGTTCGAGGCCGCGGGGTACCACGTCGAGGCGCACGGCCTGAACCAGTGGAACGGCGTCGCGTTCGCCAGCCGGCTGCCGATGGAGGACGTCACCCGCGACTTCCCCGGCCAGCCCGGGTTCCTGAAGGGCCACGAGGGGCCGGACCTGCCGGTCGAGGCCCGCGCGATCGGCGTCACGGTCGACGGCGTGCGGCTGTGGAGCCTCTACGTGCCGAACGGCCGCGAGCTCGGCGACCCGCACTACACGTACAAGCTCGACTGGCTCGCCCAGCTGGCCGACCGCACCTCGGAGTGGATCCAGGCGTCGCCGGAGACCCCGCTCGCACTGATGGGCGACTGGAACGTCGCACCGCTCGACCAGGACGTCTGGGACATGCGGGTGTTCGAGGGGTCGACCCACGTCAGCGAGCCGGAGCGGGCCGCGTTCCGCGAGTTCGAGGTACGGGGCCTGCAGGACGTCGTCCGCCCGATCGTGCCCGACGGCTACACCTACTGGGACTACAAGCAGCTGCGGTTCCCGCGCAACGAGGGCATGCGCATCGACTTCGTCCTCGGCTCGCAGGCCTTCGCCGACGTCGTCACCGATGCCTCGATCCACCGGAACGAGCGCAAGGGCGACGCCCCGAGCGACCACGTCCCCGTCGTGGTCGACCTCGACCTGGACACGTCGCTCGACGACGACCGCCCGATGATCTTCTGATCGGAGTCGGGTCACCGGTCCGGATCGACGGCGCCCGCCCGGCTCTGTTACGCCCGGCGTCCGCCGTGATTGAGCCGTTCGTCACGCTGACGTAGGTTTCCTGCACCGAACCCCTTCGAGAGCAGGTGAAGCCATGTCCCGCACGACGATCCTTCCCATCCAGCGCCTCATGGCGACCGCAGCCCCCGGTGCGTGGCGCGACGGCATCGTCGTCGAGACCCTCGCAGCCGACGCCGTGGTGCTGTTCCTCGACGGGAGCACCACGCAGTTGCGGGTGGCGGACGCCGACGGCGTCCTGTCGGTCGGCGAGCCGGTCGCCCACCACCCGGTCGCAGAGATCCTCAGCGCCGGCGGTCGACAGACCACCGCACGCGTCGCGTAGCGCGCACGCGTCGCGGAGCGCAGGCGGAGTTGCTCAGGCCGCCATCGAGTCGAGCATCGCCTGGCACTTGGACACCATCTCGTCGCAGGCCATGGCGCAGTAGCGGCACGACTCGTCCATGTCCTGGTGCCGGCGGCACTCGGCGGCACACGCGGTACCCATCGCGACGACGGCCATGAGCATCGCCTGCATCGCGGCCGTGTCCATCCCCATCGGACGCATCATCATCCGCATGCCGGTGTCCGCGAGCATCGCGGTGTTCGAGCACATCGCGGCGCAGGTGGCCATCTCGCCGCCCATCCGCATGTCGGCCGCGGAGCACATCGTCGCAGCCATCGACGCGGCGTTCATCGCCATCATCGTGTCCTGCATCGTGTCCATGTCCATCTCCACGGGCATGTCCGTCATCGACATGTTCTTCATCATCGCAATCGTGTCCATCGCCGGTCTCCTCGTCGTGGTCATCGGTCACGGAGCGGTCCGCCCCGCGTGCCCGCCAGGGTACGCGCGCGCCGTCCGTGCTTCGTGAGCAGTCGTGGTCGGGTCGGCGGACGCGACCCGACCGTTCCTGCTCACCATCCGCAGTGGTCGCCACCACGGCCGGACGGGAGGCCCGCTGCGCCCCCGCCACGGGCCTCCCGTCCGCCGCGGCGCGCGTCCAGGGCGCGCTACGGGTGCAGCAGGGCGGCGATCGCGACGAGCACGGGCACCGAGCCGAGCGTCGAGATGAGCACGACGTCGCGCGCCACCGGGACCGCTGCCCCGTACCGCTGCGCGTAGTTGAAGACGTTCTGCGCCGCCGGCAGGGCGCCGAGGGTGGTGAGCACGAAGACGTCCTGGTCGCCGAGCCCGAACACGAACCGGGCGAACACGAACGCCACGGCCGGCATCACGACGAGCTTGATCGACGACGCGACGATGACGTCCGTCCGGATCGCAGGGTCCCGCAGCGGGGTCGCACCGTGCAGGCTCATCCCGAACGACAGCAGCACGACGGGCACCGCGGCGGCGCCGACGAGCGAGAACGGCTCCAGTACGGGGTCCGGCAGCGTGATCCCGGTCGCCGAGCACACGAGCCCGACGAGCGAGGCGATGATGATCGGGTTCCGGAACGGCCCGGCGATCCGCCGCCCCCACCCGCCGCCACCCGCGGTCGCAGCGTCCAGGATCGTCAGCGCGATCGGGGCCATCACGACGAGCTGCAGCAGGATCACCGGGACGACCGCGGTCGCCTGGCCGAGCACGTACACGGCCACCGGCAACCCGATGTTGTTCGCGTTGACGTAGCTCGACGCCAGCGCGCCGACGGTGGTCGTGGTGACGGGGCGGCGCAGCACGAAGCGGAACACCGCGGCGGCACCGAGGGCCACCACGGCGGCGCTCAGCAGCGAGACCCAGAGCATCGAGGACAGCAGCGACGCGATGTCGGCGGTCGCGATGGTGTGGAACAACAGGCACGGCATCAGCACGAAGAACGCGAGCCGGCTCATCACGAACTGCGCGTGCGGGCCCAGCAGGCCGATGCGTCCGACGACGTACCCACCGGCGATGATCGCGCCGATGATCGCGAAGCCGGTCAACACGCCACCCATCCCCTCCATCCTGGCACCTGCCGGCGGTGATGTGACGTCACTCAGGTCGGAAATGCGTACGCATCGAATACCGTTGAGCGCACCATGACCTCGACGAACGCCGACACCCTCACCCGGTCCACCGACTCCAGCCAGCCGCTCGTGCCGCTGCTCGAGGAGCGCTGGAGCCCCCGCTCCTACGACGAGACCGCGACGATCTCGGACGACCAGCTCGACGCCGTCCTGGAGGCCGCTCGCTGGGCGCCGTCGGCCATGAACTTCCAGCCCCGCCGCTTCATCGCCGGCCGCCGCGGCACCGAGACGTTCCGGAAGATCAACGAGAACCTGCTCGGCTTCAACGCGGCCTGGGCCTTCCGTGCCAGCGCCCTCGTCGTCGGTGTGCTCGAGACCGTGACCGCCGACGGCGAGGAGCGCCCCTTCGCGCAGTACGACCTCGGCCAGTCCCTCGCCGCCCTGACCGTGCAGGCCCACGCCGAGGGGCTCCACGTGCACCAGATGGCGGGCATCGACGTCGCCGGGCTCCGTGCCGCGTTCGACCTGCCCGAGCGGTTCCTGCCGTACACCGTCACGGCCGTCGGCACCGTCGCGCACCCGTCGCAGCTCGACGACAAGGCCGCCGAGCGCGAGGTCGCCCCGCGCACCCGCATCCCGCTCGACGAGGTCGTCCTCGTCAAGGACTGAGCTCCGGCGGGATCGCCGCCCGCGATCGCCACGACGGCCGCGTCCCTGCGGGAGCGCGGCCGTCGGCGTACCATGACGTGACATGGATCAGCACCAGGACGCCCCACCGGAGATGAACTTCTACACCCGGAAGTGGGTGCGACCGGAGGACCTCAACGCCAACGGCACGCTGTTCGGCGGCAGTCTGCTCCGCTGGATCGACGAGGAGGCCGCTGTCTACGCGATCATCCAGCTCGGCAACGGCAAGGTCGTCACGAAGTACATGTCGGAGATCAACTTCCTGTCGTCGGCGAAGGAGGGCGACATCGTCGAGATCGGCCTCGTCGCCACCCGGTTCGGCCGGACGTCCCTGACCATGCGGGCCGAGGCGCGGAACCTCTTCACGCACCGCAGCATCCTGACGATCGACGAGGTCGTGTTCGTGAACCTCGACGAGGACGGCAACCCCGCCCCCCACGGCTACACGGACATCACCTACGCCCGCGACCGGGTCCCTGCCACGCACCGCGCGTGACCCCGCAGACATCGCGCAGCACCGCTGCACCCGCGTGGTCGCACCCTGCGGGTGGTCGGCGGGCTCTGGCAGGATCGGGGGCATGACCACGCCCCGCCTCGTCGCCTTCGACCTCGACGACACGCTCGCCCCGTCGAAGTCCTCCCTCGATCCCCGCATGCTCGAGACCTTCGCGTCCCTGCTCGAGGTCGTGCCGGTCGCGGTCATCTCCGGCGGCAACTTCACCCAGTTCGAGCAGCAGCTGGTCACCCCGCTCCGGCAGCGCGACGGCCTGACGCTCGACGCCCTGCACCTGCTGCCGACCTGCGGCACCCGGTACTACCGCTGGGAGGACCAGGACTGGGCGCTGCAGTACGCCGAGGACCTCACCGACGAGCAGAAGGACCGCGCCCTCGCCGCGGTCGAGGCCCGTGCGCAGGAAGCCGGGTACTGGGAGTCCGAGACCTGGGGTGCCATCCTCGAGGACCGCGGGTCGCAGATCACGTTCTCCGCCCTCGGCCAGTCCGCCCCGGTGGACGTCAAGAAGCAGTGGGACCCGACCGGCGAGAAGAAGGACCACCTGCGCCGTCTGGTGCAGCAGGACCTGCCTGACCTCGAGGTCCGCTCGGGCGGCTCCACCAGCATCGACATCACCCGCAAGGGCATCGACAAGGCCTACGGCATGCAGCGCCTGGCCGAGATCACCGGCATCGCACTCCACGACATGCTCTTCGTGGGCGACCGGCTCGACCCCGAGGGCAACGACTACCCCGTGAAGGCACTCGGGGTCCCCTGCCACGCGGTGCAGGGCTGGGAGGACACGGACGCGTTCCTGACGGAGCTCATCCCCGCCCTGCGCTGAGCGCGCGGCGGACGGGAGGCCCGTGGCACGCCCGCACCGCGCCTCCTGTCGGTCCTCGGTCGCGTCGAGAGCCGCGACCGCGGCCGATCGGTGCGGCCGGCTCAGCCCAGGCTGCGGACGGCCTCGACGAACGCACGGATCTTCGCGGGGTCCTTGACGCCGCGCTCCGACTCGACACCACTCGACACGTCGACGCCGTCGGGGTCGAGCGCCTCGACCGCGGCGACCACGTTGGCCGGGGTCAGCCCGCCGGCGAGGATCCAGGCCTCGTCCACGCCGTCGATCGTGGCCGGGTCGATCAGCCGACCGCTGCCGGGCACGGCGGCGTCGAGCAGCAGCAGGTCGTGGTCGAACGCGGCGCGCTGCTCGGGCGTCTCGCGCAGGTAGTCCTCGGCCGCGATGGCCCGGATGGTGAAGAAGCCGGCGTCGCGTGCCCGGGCGAAGTCGGACGGGGACTCGCCACCGTGCAGCTGCAGCGTGGTGAGACCGACCTCGGAGGCGATGCCGACGATCTCGTCGATCTTCTGGTCGCGGAAGACCCCGACGGCGTCGACGCCGTCCGGCACCCGCTCGACCAGTTCCTTCGCCAGGTCGGCGGTGACGGTCCGGGGGCTGCCCGCCGCGAAGACGAACCCGACCGCGTCGGCACCCGCGTCGATGGCGGCGTCCACGGTGTCGGACGTCGACAGGCCACAGATCTTGATCCAGCGCTGGTCGGTCATGCTGTCCATCCTGCCAGGGCGCTCCGGTGCCCGGAGCACCGAGCCGCCGAGCGGGTCAGTGCAGGGCGCCAGCGACGTACGCGGCCACACAGGCCGCGGTGACGCCGAAGGCCGCGAACGACCCGACCAGGACGTTCCGCCGACGCCAGCGACGCACCGCCGAGAACGTGCCGCGCTTGGCGTGCCGGTGGGCGGCGCGGTGCATGCGGTGGTCTCGCTGGTGCTTCACGCGTTCCGGGCCGAGCGGCACCGGGCCGGTGATCTGGGTAGAGCCGCCGCGCAGCGCGTTGGCGATGGCGACCGCCGTCGGCCGGCGCTCCGGGTCGCGCGCGGTCATCCGGCTGAGCAGCTCGCGCCACTCGTCGGCGACGTCGTCCGGGATCTCGGGATCGCGGCGGAGCCGGGCGAGTGCAGCCTCGATGAGGGTGCCCGAGTACTCCTGCTTGCCGGTCAGCGCCTCGAGCAGGACGAGCCCGAGTGAGTACACGTCGGTGGCGAAGCTGATCGGTTCGCCGGCGACCTGCTCCGGGCTGAGGTAGGCGGCGGTGCCGATGACCGTGCCGTCGTTCGTCAGGCGGGAGCCGTCGACGAAGTGGGCGACGCCGAAGTCGGTGAGCTTGACCGTGCGGGCGAACCCGGACGAGCCCTCGTCGCTGATCAGGATGTTGGCGGGCTTGACGTCGCGGTGCACGATGCCGCGTGAGTGCACGTACGCCAGGGCGTCGGCGAGCTGCGCACCGAGGTCGGCCACCTCGTAGTTGTGCAGGGCCCCCTCGGACAGTCGGCGGAGCAGCGTCGTGTCGGCGATGAGCTCCATCACGATGAACCGGTGCGGGCCGTCCTCGAACTCGTGGGTCCCGGCGTCGTACAGCGGGATGAGGCCCGGGTGGGAGAGCATGCTGAGCAGCCGGATCTCGCGTTCCTGACGGACGCGGTCGGCGGTGGTCATCTTGTCCGGGGTCGCGAAGAGCTTCACGGCCACGGCCCGGTACGTGTGCTCGTCACGGGCTTCGTAGACGGATCCCATACCGCCGGTGCCGATGAGCTTCACGAGCCGGTACCGCGCAGCGAGCACGGTGTCCGCCCGCGCGCTGTCCAGCAGGGTCATGGTGTCCGTCGTCCTGTCCGGAGCCCGTGGTTCCGCGGCCGCTGCCGGCGTGTGGGCTCATGGGAAACGGTACGCGTCCGACTCTCGATCCGCATGGCCGTTACGACATCGTGATCGCCGTGGTTCCCTGATTCCCCGGGGATCGGCGGGGTACAGTCCGACCTCCATCACGACGAGGAATCGCGCAAGGAGGACAGCATGGCATTGTCGAAGGGTGACGAGGTGCACTGGAACACCTCGCAGGGCAGGACGACCGGCACGCTCGTGCGGAAGCGGACGAGCGACTTCGAGTTCGACGGGCAGCACTTCAAGCCGACCGACGACGACCCGTACTGGATCGTCGAGTCGGAGAAGAGCGGCAAGCAGGCCGCCCACAAGGAGTCAGCGCTGACGAAGGCCTGAGGCTCAGTCGCGGGCGGGCTCGGCGCGACGGCGACCCCGGGCACCGCCCACGGCAGGGCTGCCGGCGTCGTCGTCGTGGTCGTCGCGGCCGCCCGCACGCCGCTCGGCACGCACACGACGGACCCGACGCACGACGAAGGTCACCACGACCACGGCGATCACGACGTAGAGCACGCGGTCGATCCACTCGGTGTACGCCTCGACCTGGTCGTACTGCGACCCGAACGCGGCACCGAGCAGCACGAGTGCGCTGTTCCAGATGCCGCTCGCGATGATCGTGAACACCGAGAACGTGCCGAGGTGCATGCGGTCGGCGCCGGCCGGCAGCGAGATGAGGCTGCGGACGATCGGGACGAACCGGCCGAAGAACACCGCGCTCTTGCCGTGCCGGTGGAACCAGCCGGCCGCCTTGCGGAAGTCGTCCTCGTCGACCAGGGGCAGCTTGCCGAACCACCGCGTGGTGCGTTCGAACCCGATCTTCGCGCCGAGCCAGTACAGCACGAGCGCCCCGAGGTACGAACCGATCGTCGCCAGCACGAGCACCAGCACGAGGTTCATCTGGCCGGCACCCGCGAGGAACCCGGCCAGCGGCAGGATGACCTCGGACGGGATGGGCGGGAACACCGTCTCGACGAAGAGCATCAGCCCGACGCCCCACTCCCCCAGCGCGTCGATCAGCTGCAGCACCAGGCCGGAGAGCCCGCCGAGGTCCGACGGGGCGGTGGAGTCGCCACTGGCGACGGTCATGGCACGGGCGGTCACGGCAGTCGTCATGCCCCCAGCATCCCTGAACGCCCTGTCAGGACCCGGCACGCTCCCTGGGTGTCAGCCGAGTCCCATGTGGGCGGCGCGGACGTGCGCGAGCGACCGGGCGAGCGCGCCCCGGGCGACTGCGTCGCGACCGACGGTCGACGGGGCGAACACCACGGGGTGCCGGAGCAGTGGCGTGACGATCTCGTCGAGCGCGGCGCAGAACACCTCTGCCGCCGGCAGGACCTCACCACCGACGACGACGACCTCGGGGTCGATCGTCGTCACGAGCTGCACGATGCCTGGTGCCACGTCGGCGGCGAACGCGCGGACGGTCTCGACGGCCGACACGGAGCCCCGGGCCGCCGCCGCGAAGACGGACTCGAGGTCCGTGCCGGACGGGATCCGGGCCTCCAGGCGGGCGGGTGCTTCGGGCCAGCCGGTCGAGGCGATGCCGCCCATCTCGCCGGCCGCGCCGCGCGCACCGCGCGCCAACGAGCCGTCGACCACCAGGGCGGCACCGATCTGCCGACCCATCACCAGGTACAGGCCGTCCCGGACGCCGTGGAACCGCCCCCACCGGGCCTCGGCCGTGGCCGCCAGCTTGGCGTCGTTGTCGAAGAAGGTGGCAACCCCGGGGAAGAGGTCCTGGATCCGGCCGGGCACCCGCCGCTCGACCCACTCCGGCACCGCGACCGTGTAGTCGATCGCGCCGTCGCGGTCGACGACCGCCGGGACCCCGAACGTGGCGCCGAGCACGGGCGCGCCACCAGGGGGGCCGCCGACCGCGCCACCGACGGGCGACGTCAGCCGACGGACGACGTCCTGCACGCTCGACCAGGCCTGCTCGGCGTCGGCGAGGTCCGTGTAGCGCTCCTCGACCCGGGCGAGCGTGACGCCGCGCAGGTCCGCGCGCACGCCGACGATCCCGTGCAGGCCGAGGTCCACGCCGAGCACGGAACCGGCCGACGCGTCCGCCGCGAAGCGCTTGGCCCGACGACCGGCCTTGTTCGGGGTCGCGATCGCCTCGGTCTCGGTCACCCACCCCTCGTCGACCAGGTCGGACAGCGCGGCCTCGACCGTGGGGCGAGAAAGGCCGACCGTGCGCCCGAGGTCGGTGACCGTGCGGGAGACGTCGTCGCGCAGGAGCTCGTCGAGGATCGCCCGCGAGTTCATCTGCCGCAGGACGCCCGGGGTCGTCCCGACGGCACCCGCGGTCGTTGACACGGTCTGCTGCACGGCCATAGCCTCCACATTACGAAAGATCATTGAGGAATGGTGGCTCCGACATGCTCGTCCCACGACCGCGCCGCACCGCTCCCGGTGTCGGGGCCTTCGAGATCACCCCGTCGACCCGGATCGCCGCCGACCCGGCGAGCGAGTCCGTCCGACTGTACCTGCAGCAGACCCTGCGGGGATCGACCGGACTGCCGGTGCGGGACGCCCTCGACGACACGGCACCGGGGGCCGGCACGATCGCACTGCGCGTCGCCGACGACCCGTCCCTGCCTGCGGGCCCGACGACACCGGAGGGTGAGCGGGCGGAGTCGTTCCGCCTCACGGTGACGCCGGACGGCATCGACGTCGTCGGCGGCTCGCCCGCCGGGGTCTTCTACGGCGTGCAAGCACTGCTGCAGCTGCTGCCCCCGGACGTGTACCGTCGCGGCCGGGTCGCGACGGGCCCGTGGTCCGTCCCCGCCGTGGTGGTCGAGGACGCTCCCGCCTTCGCCTGGCGCGGCGTGATGCTCGACGTCGCCCGGCACTTCCGCACGAAGCACGAGGTCATGCGGGTGGTCGACCAGCTCGCCGCCCACCGGATCAACCGCCTGCACTTCCACCTCACCGAGGACCAGGGGTGGCGCATCGAGATCCGGAAGTACCCGCGCCTCACCGAGGTCGGGTCCTGGCGTCGGGAGTCCCAGGTCGGCGCGCACGTCCCCGGGCCGGACGGCACACTCGTCGTCCCCGGGTTCGACGGCCGCCCGCACGGCGGGTACTACACGCAGGACGACGTCCGCGAGATCGTCGCCTACGCGGCCGACCGGTTCGTCACCGTCGTCCCCGAGATCGAGACCCCCGGGCACGTCCGTGCGGCGCTGGCGGCCTACCCGTCGCTCGGCGTCACGGGCGCACCGGTCGAGGTGTGGACGGAGTGGGGCATCGCCGACGACGTCCTGAACGCCGAGGACGCCACGATCGACTTCTTCAAGGACGTCCTGGACGAGGTCATCGCGCTCTTCCCCTCCGGGTACATCGGCATCGGCGGCGACGAGTGCCCGAAGGTGCAGTGGGAGACCGACCCGCGCACCCAGGAGCGCATCCGCGAGCTCGGACTGCAGGACGAGGAACAGCTGCAGGCCTGGATCATCGGACAGCTCGCCGCACACGTCGAGTCGCACGGCCGACGGGCGTTCGGGTGGGACGAGATCCTCGAGGGCGGCACGCTCGACCCCTCCGCCACCGTGGTCTCGTGGCGTGGGCTGACCGGCGCACGGACCGCCGCCCGCCGCGGGCACGACGTCATCTCGTCGCCGGACGACCAGGTGTACCTCGACTACCGCCAGAGCGACCTGCCGACCGAGCCGATCCCGGTGTCGATCGTGCTCACCGTCGACGACGTCTTCGCCTTCGACCCGGTGCCGTCGGGGCTCACCGACGCCGAGCGCGCCCACGTCATCGGCGGCCAGGGCAACATGTGGACGGAGCACGTCGACACCGCCCGTCGGCTCGACTACCAGCTCTTCCCCCGTGTCGCCGCCCTCGCCGAGGCACTGTGGTCGGCCGACACCACCGGGCCGCGCGACCTCGCCGAGTTCCGCGGCCGCCTGGCCGAGCACACCGCCCGGCTCGAGGCCATGGGCATCGAGTACCGGCACGAGGCCGGCCCGTTCCCGTGGGAGCAGCGACCGGGCGTCCCGGGGCGCCCGCACTCGCGCGAGGAGCGTGCGGCGTACATCGACGCGGTCACGGCGAACATCGCCGAATGATCAATTGACATTTCACATGCGATCGGGTCACACTGGGGAGGACTTCACGGAGGAGACCCCATGGCACACCGCAGCATCCCCGGCCTCGACGGACTCGACATCGACGCACTGATCGGGGATCGACAGCCCGAGGCCGAGCTCGAGATCACCGTCGACTTCGTCCGGGGCCGGTCGGTGCTGATCACGGGCGCCGGCGGCTCGATCGGCAGCGAACTCTGCCGACAGCTCGTCCGGTTCGAGCCGGCGGAGATCATCATGCTCGACCGCGACGAGACCGCCCTGCAGCAGGTGCAGGTCTCCGTGGACGGTCACGGGCTGCTCGACACGAAGAACGTCGTCCTCGCCGACATCCGCGACGCCGACGCCGTCCGCGACATCATGCTGAGCCGCCGGCCCGACGTCGTCTTCCACGCCGCGGCGCTGAAGCACCTGCCGATGCTCGAGCAGTACCCGGACGAAGGCTGGAAGACGAACGTCCTCGGCACCCTGAACGTCCTCCGCGCCGCTGCCGCCGCGGGCGTCGGGACACTCGTGAACATCTCGACCGACAAGGCCGCGAACCCGACGAGCGTGCTCGGCTCGACCAAGCGCATCGCCGAGCGGTTGACCGCCTGGACCGCCGCCGACACGGGCCACGACTACGTGTCGGTCCGGTTCGGCAACGTCCTCGGCAGCCGTGGCTCGATGCTCCCGCTCTTCGCGGAGCTGATCCGCGCCGGCCGACCCCTCACCGTCACCCACCCGGACGCCACCCGCTACTTCATGTCCATTCCCGAGGCGTGCCACCTCGTGATCCAGTCGGCTGCGATCGCCCACCCGGGCGAGGTCCTCGTGCTCGACATGGGCGCCCCGGTCCGGATCCTCGACATCGCACGGCGCATGCTCCAGGCCACCGGGAGCCGGTCCGACATCGTGTTCACGGGCCTGCGGGCGGGCGAGAAGCTCCACGAGGACCTCATCGGACGCGGCGAGACCGAACGTCGTCCCGTGCACCCGAAGATCACCCACACGTCGGTCGCGCCGATCTCGCCGTGCGACGTCGTCGAGTGCGTCCCCGGTCAGGTCGACCCGTCGGTACTCGCGATGGCCGCCTGACCGACGCACGTCCGGCCCGCAACGCGACCGGAGAACGGACGGGAGGCCCGGTGCCAGCTGGCACCGGGCCTCCCGTCCGTCGTGTGCTGCGGTCGACTACGCGGCGACCGGCGCGCGCTGGCCCACCGTCTCGCCGGCCACGGCAGCCTCGCTGCCCGCAGCGGCCTCGTCGACCGGGCGACGACGCACCCACTTCTTCAGGGCGACGAGCACCAGCGCGGACACCACGGTCCCCGCCAGGATCGCGACGACGAACATCAGCACGTCACCGATCGCGAAGAAGACGAAGATCCCGCCGTGGGGTGCTCGCGAGGTCACACCGGCAGCCATCGAGATCGCACCCGTGATCGCGGCCCCGACCATCGACGCCGGGATGACGCGCAGCGGGTCGGCCGCGGCGAACGGGATCGCACCCTCGGAGATGAAGGACGCCCCGAGGAGCCACGCGGCCTTGCCGTTCTCGCGCTCCGGCTTCGTGAAGCCCTTGCGGTAGAGCACGGTCGAGGCGAGTGCGAGTGCGAGCGGCGGCACCATGCCGGCCGCCATGACGGCGGCCATGATCTCGAACGGCACCACGTTCGTGGCGGTCCCGGCGCCGAGGCCGGCGACGGCGAACGCGTACGCCACCTTGTTGACCGGACCACCGAGGTCGAACGCCATCATCAGACCGAGGATGATCCCGAGCAGGACGGCGGAGGCACCGGACAGCGAGTTGAGGAACGCGGTGAGCTCGGTCATGACCCAGGCGATCGGGCCGCCGAGCACCAGGAGCATGAGGCCCGAGGCGATGATCGATGCGAACAGCGGGATGATCACGACCGGCATCAGGCCACGCAGCCAGCGCCACGTCGGGATGCGCCCGATCCAGTACGCGGCGGCACCGGCGATGAGGCCGCCGACCAGACCACCGAGGAACCCGGCGTTCATGAACACGGCGATCGACCCGGCGACGAAGCCGGGCGCGATGCCGGGTCGGTCGGCCATCGCGTAGGCGATGTAGCCGGCGAGCGCGGCGACGAGGAAGCCGAGCGACACCTGTCCGATCTGGAACGCTGCGGCACCGAGGTAGTAGCCGAGGCCCTCCGCCGGCAGGTTCAGCAGGGTCGAGTGGGTCAGCGTCCACGCGGCGTTGCTCATGCCGTCGTCCCCGTGGGTCGACGCGATCTGGTACCCCGACAGCAGGAAGCCGAGCGCGATGAGGAGCCCGCCACCGGCGACGAACGGGATCATGTAGCTGACGCCCGTGAGCAGCCAGCGCTTGAGCGCCTGACCGAAGTGCTCGTTCTTGGCGGTGGACGCGCCCTCGACGGCGGCGCCGCCCTGCACGCGTGCGGCGTGCGGGTCCTCCGAGGCGCGGATGGCCTCGGCGATCATCTCGTCGGGTTCGTCGACACCACGCTTGACGGGTCCGGACACCAGCGGCTTGCCGGCGAACCGACCGCGGTCGCGGACGTCGACGTCGACCGCGAACACGACGGCGTCGGCACGGGCGATGAGCGCCGGGTCGAGGGGCTCGACCTGCGAGGATCCCTGCGTCTCGATGTGCATCTCGGCACCGGCGCGCTGGGCTGCGGCGACGAGGGCGTCGGCCGCCATGTAGGTGTGCGCGATGCCGGTCGGGCAGGCGGTGACGCCGACGAACACCTTCCGGTCGGCGGCGGGCGCGGTGGCCGGATCGGAGGCACTGCTCGCCTTCCCGACGCCGGCCTCGGCCACTTCGCCGCCCACCTCGTCGTCGACCAACCGGACGATCTCGTCGGCCGTGGTCGCGGCCCGCAACGCGGCCGTGAAGTCGTCACGGATGAGCGCCCGGGCCAGGGTCGAGAGGACCGTCAGGTGGTCCTTGTCCGCCCCCTCGGGCACGGCGATCATGAAGACGATGTCGGCGTCGCCGTCCGGAGCACCGAACGGCACCTTCCGGGCCAGGCGCGAGAACGCCAGCGTCGGCTCGGACACCGACGCCGACCGGGCGTGCGGGATGGCGATGCCACCGGGGACGCCCGTTCCGACGCTCGCCTCGCGCTTGACGGCGTCGTCGGCGAGCGTGGCGCCGTCGGCGGCGCGGCCGGTCGCGGCGATGCGGTCGGCGAGCACCCGGATGACGTCGGTCGACGTGGCTCCGAGGTCTTCGTCGAGGCCGACGAGCTGGGCGCTGATGAGGCGCGGACTCGAGTCTGCGGACATGTGCTTGCTCCTTCGCAATGGCGCTGATCGCGCGGTGGTGCAGGTGTTCGTGGGGTCGTCGGGCGGGGTGGGGATCAGGCGGGTTCGGGGGCCGGGTGCGTGCCGAGCACCCGGACGGAGACCGCCGTCGGGTCGGTGTGGTCGAGTGCCGGCACGTCGCTGCCGGGCAGCGCTGCGGCGGCGGCACCGGTGGCCACGGCCTGGGCGAGACGTTGCTCGGGCGAGGCTCCGGCGACCTCGGCGAGCAGGTAGCCGGCGAGCGAGGAGTCCCCCGCGCCGACGGTCGAGCGGGCGACGATCTCGGGTGCGGCGGCGGCGAAGGCCCCCTCGTCGGAGACCAGCACGGCGCCGGCGCTGCCCAGGGTGAGCAGGACCGTACCGACGTTCCTCCGCCGCATCCGCTGGGCTCCGGCGACCGCGGCGTCGAGGTCGCGCTCGTACTCCTCGGGGTCGCCGCCGACGACCTCGGCGAGTTCCTCGGCGTTCGGCTTCACCAGGTCGATCCGTTCGCCCGACTGCAGCAGCGCCGTGAACGGCACTCCGGACGAGTCGACGGCGATCCGGACGTCCGCACCGTGGCGGGCACGGACGGCCCGGACGAGCACGGCGAGTGCGTCGTCGGGCAGACCAGGCGGCAGCGACCCGGCGACCACGACCCAGCGGGCGGCGGGGCCGGTGGCAGTGGCAGCCGCGGTGTCGGCGACCAGCGCGGCGAGGTCGTCGAGGCGACCGGCGAGCGAGGGGCCGGGTTCGTTGAGCTTCGTCGTGGTGCCGGTCGGCTCGGTCACGGTGACGTTCGAGCGGAGGGGCGCCCCGATCGGCAGCGCGGCGGTCGGGATGCCGCGCGTGGCAAGGCCGAGCAGGACCGGGTCGAGCTCGTCGCCGGGCAGGACGGCGACGGTGTCCCCGCCGCTCGCGACGACCACGCGGGAGACGTTGACGCCCTTGCCGCCGGGTTCCGCGGTGGACCGGGTCGCACGCTGGACGGCGCCGCGCTGGAGTTCAGCGGCGAGCTCGATCGTGCGGTCGAGCGACGGGTTCGGGGTGACCGTGACGATGCGGCCGTTCATGCGACGACCACCTCGACGTCGGCGTCGGCGAGCGCACCGGCGAGGTCGGCCGGCGGCTGCTCGTCGGTGACGAGCGTGTCGATCTCGTCCATCCGCGCGAACCGCATGAGTGCCTCGACCCCGTGCTTGGCGGCGTCGGCGAGCACCACCGCCCGACGGGCGGCGAGCACGTACGCGCCCTTCACTGCGGCCTCGTACTCGTCGGGGGTGCTCAGGCCGAAGCCCGCTGACAGGCCGTTCGTGCCGACGAACGCGATGTCGGGCCGGAGGGCGCCGATCTGCTCGACGGTGGCCGTGCCGACCGCGGCGCTCGTGACCCCACGGACCCGTCCGCCGAGCAGGTGCAGCTCGACGTGTTCGCTGTGCTGCAGGGTCGCGGCGATCGGCACCGAGTTGGTGACGACGGTGATCGTCGCGCCGGGCGTGGACGGCTCCCAGCGGGCGAGTTCGGAGGCGACGGCGGCGCACGTCGTGCCGGCGTCGAGGGCGATCGAGCCGGTGAAGGTCGGCGGAACCAGGCGCATGGCGGCCCGGGCGATGGCGGACTTGGCCGAACCGTGCTGCCCCTCGCGTTCGGCGACGGTCAGTTCGACGACGCTCGAGCGCCCGACGGGGACCGCTCCCCCGTGCACGCGGCGCAGGACCCCGGCCGACTCGAGCAGGTCCAGGTCGCGGCGCACGGTCTCGGTCGTGACGTCGAAGTGCTCGGCGAGGTCGGCCACCGAGACGCGGCCCGCGGTCTGCAGCGCCGCGGCGATGGCGTCGTGCCGCTCGGTTGCGTACATGCCCGAACTCCTTCGTTCCGTTGGGTTTCGAGCACTGTACGTTTGAAACCCACAAGAACGCAACCGTTCCGTCATGCAACCAACACGTCCACAGGGGCTGGTCGTCCGAGCGCTACCCCTTCACGGCGCCCGCCGTCATCCCGCTCACCAGCCGGCGCTGCACGACGAGGAAGAAGACCACGACCGGGATCGAGAACAGCACGCTCGCCGCCATCAGCCCACCGAAGTCCGTGCCCTTGTTCGTCGAGAACCCGGCGAGCCAGACCGGCAGCGTGTACATCCCCTGGTCCTTGAGCATCACGTACGCGATCAGGTAGTCGTTCCACGCCGCGATGAACGCGAACACGCTCGTGGCGATGACCCCGGGCATGACGAGCGGGAACAGCACGCTCCACAGGATCCGGAAGGTGCCGGCGCCGTCCACCTTCGCCGCCTCCTCGATCTCGACGGGGACGGCCACGAAGAAGCCGCGCATCACCCAGATCGAGAACGGCAGCACGCTCGCCACGTACGCCAGGATCAGCCCGACGTAACTGTTCAGCAGCCCGAGGGTCTGGAACGACAGGAACAGCGGGATGAGCAGCGCACCCGACGGGATCATCTGCACGAACAGGATCGCGACCAGGATCGCCCGCCGTCCCCGGAACCGGAACCGCGACAGTGCCGCCGAGGCCAGGAACCCGACGACGATCGACAGCAGCACGGCCGCCACCACCACGATCGTGGAGTTCCGCAGGTAGACCAGGAAGCCCTCCTGCGTGAGCGCCCGCGTGAAGTTGTCGAGCGTCGGGTGCAGCGGCGCCCAGATCGGGGTCATCGTGGTGACCTCGTCGGCGGGCTTGAAGGCGGTGTTCAGCATCCAGTAGATCGGGAACACCCACACCAGGCAGAACAGCACGGCGATGGTGTTCGCGACGACGCGCGTCTTGCGCTTGCGCACCCGCACGGGGCCCGGCGTGGACGCCCCGCTCGTTCGGGGCGCCGTTCTCGAGACGGTCACAGGTCCTCCTCACCGCTGCGGACGAGCCGGCGGATGTAGTAGCTGGTGAGCACCCCGAGGATCAGGGTGGAGATCACGGCGATCGCCGCCCCCTGCCCGTAGGCGTTGGACACGAACGACTGCACGAAGGTCCAGATGCCGAGGGTCAGCGTGGCCTCCTCCGGTCCGCCGCGGGTGAGCAGCCAGATCTGGTTGAAGACGTTGAAGTCCCAGATCACCGACAGGATCGACACGAGCAGCAGCGTCGGCGCGAGTGCCGGCAGCGTGATCGCGCGGTACATCGTCCACACCGATGCCCCGTCGAGCGCACCGGCCTCGTAGTACTCCGGCGCGATCTGGGACTGCGCGGCGTACAGCGTCAGCGCCACGAACGGCACGGCCTGCCAGATGACGAGCGTCAGCACGATCGTGTACGCCTGCCCCGGGTGCGACGCCCAGTTGTCCTGCGTGTGGTCCCCGAACACCCGCAGCTGCGTGATGAGCCAGTTGAGCACGCCGTAGAACGGCTGGAAGAGCCACTGCCACACCAGGCTCGAGGCCACGTTCGGCATCGCCCAGGCCAGCACGAGCACGACGCTGACGATCGTGCGCATCGCGACCCCGAGACGGGTGAGCAGCTGCGCCACTCCCATGCCGATGACGATCGTGCCGAGGACCATCGCACCCGTCACGAGCACGGTGCGCAGGATGACCGGCCAGAAACTCGCGTCGGTGAGCACGCCGGTGTAGTTCGCGAACCCTGCGAACCCGGCCTGCCCGGTGAAGATCGCCCGCAGCCCGTAGTCCTGGAACGAGATCACGACGAGCCGGACGAGCGGGTAGACGACGAGGGTCAGGAGCAGCAGCGCCGCCGGGGCCAGCAGGACGAGCGGCGCCCGCGACCCGACCGGCGAGCGACGACCCGCGATGCGCCCACCTCGACGGGCACCCCGCGACGGCCCCTGAACCGGACCGCCGCCGGCACGCCCGCCGGTGACCGGCGCGGACTGCTCCGCGTCGGTCACCGGCTCCGCAGTCGACGTCATCGCCTACGGCTGCGCGTTCAGCGCGGTCGTGAGGTGCTTCGAGAACCCCTCGGCGGCCTGCTCCGGCGACTTCCGACCGGTGGCGACGTCGGCGAACATCGACTGGAACGAGGCGTCACCCTCGATGGTGGCCCAGCCCGGGGTGGCCGGGGTCGGTCGGCTCGTGCCGGCCGCCTCGAAGTACGGCTTGTGCAGCTCGTCGACGTCGCCGGCGACCGCGTCGAGCAGCTCGGTGGAGTTCGGCTCCCAGCCGTCGACCCCGAACACCTGGTCCTGCTGGAACTCCTTCGAGGTCAGGATCTTCAGGTAGTACAACGCGAGTTCCTGGTTCTGCGCCTTCGCCGGGATCCCGAGGTCGGAGCCACCGAGGAACACCGGTTGGGTCTTCCCCGCGGTCGAAGACGGCATCGGGAACGTGCCGATCCGGTCGGCGAGCTCCGGCTTCGCCGTGGTGATCGAGCCGATCTCCCACGCGGACCCGAGGAACGCCGAGGTGTCACCCTGTGCGAAGACGTCGCTCTGCGAGGGCTTGTCGGTGTTGATGTCCTGGGTGGACTTCGCCGAGTACGCGTTCTGGAAGTCCTTCCAGGCGGTCAGCCCCTCGACGGCCTCGGCCGAGTCGAGCGTCCCGGTCCACTTGCCGCTCTCGTCCGTGGCGATCTCGCCACCGGCGTCCCAGACCCACTGCAGGCCGCCGTACCAGTACTGCCCCGGCATGTAGAAGGCGGAGAAGTCACTGGCCGGGTTGGCGGCCTTGACCTTGTCGAGGTCGGCGGTGAGCTCGTCGTAGGTGGTCGGCACGTCGGTCACGCCGGCGTCCTTCCAGACCTGCTTGTCGTAGACCACGGCCCGGTTGCCGGCGAACAGCGGTGCCCCGTAGAGCTTGCCGTCGACGGTGGCGGGGCCCTCGAGCCCGGTGAGCCAGGTCTGGCCGTCCTTGAGTTCGTCGCGGTACGGCGTCAGGTCGGTCAACCCGCCGGCGGCCGCGTAGACCGGCACCTGCGTGTTGCCGAGATCGACGACGTCGGGGGCGTCGGTCTGCGCGAGCGCCGTGGTGAGCTTGGTGGTGATCCCGTCCCACTGCTGGGTCTGGATCTTCACCTTCGCCCCGGTGTCGGCGGTGAACTGCTTGCCGGCGGCGTCGAGCACCTTGTCGCTCAGGTCGCCGTTCATCATCCAGACGGTGATGGTCTTGCCCGTGCCATCGGGCGTGCCGATGGACTTCGTGCCGCCGTCGGAAGCGGCGTTGCTCCCGGCGGAGCACCCGGTGAGGGCGAGCGCGCCTGCGAGGGCGAGCGCACCGAGTGCGGCGAAACGCGTTCGTGTCACGATGACTCCCTTGGTCCGACCTTTATGAAAGGACGTTGCGTATTCGCAATAGAAGACCCTGCTCGGCCCCTTGTCAACCGTTGGATCGGTCCTGGTGACCGCTTTCGATCCGCGTGTTTCCGGGTCATCACGGATGTCGAACAGATCGGTGCAGATGCTTGACCAGGTGGTCATGACCAGGCATGATCTGCGACTCGCGTCCGGCGTCGGGAAGCGACCGCCCGGAGGCCCGGCGCCGGTCCGCCGGACCGGCCCCGGGCCTCCCCTGCGAGCGTCCACCGCACGCGTCAGACGGCCGCCAGGGCGGACGTCGGCGGGATCCGCGCTGCGCGTGCCGCCGGGTAGAGCCCGGAGACCCCGCCGATCACGACCGTGGCGCCGAGCCCGCCGACGACGGCCCACACCGGCAGTGCGACCGGCCAGCCCTGCGTGACGGCGAAGACGACCGTCACCGCGACGCCGAGCACGGCGCCGGCGAGCCCGCCGAGGAACGACAGCAGCAACGACTCGACCAGGAACTGGTCGCGGATGCTCCGACGACGTGCGCCGAGCGCCCGACGGACGCCGACCTCGGCACGGCGCTCCAGGACGGTGATCACCATCGTGTTCGCCACACCGATCCCGCCGACGAGCAGCGCGACGCCGCCGATGCCGACGAGCAGCCCGGTGAACGAGTCGTCCGTTGCGTTCTTCGCTGCGAGCGCGTCGGACGGTCTCGTGACCCCCACCTGCTGCGGTGCCCCCGGGCGGATCGCGCCGGCGAGGATGTCCCGGGCCTCGGCCACCCGGGTCGGGTCGACGCGGGTGTACACCGCGGTCGGTGCGCCGTCGAAGCCGAGCTGTCCGGCGAGTCCCCGCGGGACGAAGACCTGGCGGTCCAGGTCAGCGGCCAGCTCGACGGGCTCGAGGACCCCGACGACCTGCACCCACTGCCCGCCGATCCACACGCGGGTGTCGGCGCGGACGCGGTCGACCCCGAGCGACCGCGCGGCCTCGGCGCCGAGGACCACCTGCGGTGCCGCGCCGTGCGCGTCGTCGATCCAGCGTCCGGACGCGAGTCCGCCGCCGAGCACCCCGGGCACGTCACCCCAGGCGGCGAACACCCCGATGCCCTTCGTCTCCGGTGCGGGGACGTGGTCGTTCCGGTACACCGTGGCATCCGGCACCGTCCCGACCGCCGCCGCGGACTCGACCTCCCGTTGCCGCTGGGCCGATCCGAGGGCGGTGGTCGGCAGGGGTTCGGGTGCACCGAACCCCTGCGCCTGGGTGACCGTCAGCACGTTCGTGCCGAGCGCGTCGAGCACCTGGTCGAGCTTCGCCTTGCTCGACGACGAGATCCCCACGACCGCGATCATCGCTGCGATGCCGATCGCGATGCCGAGCGCCGACAGCACGACGCGGCCCGGGCGGGTCCGCAGGCCGAAGACCCCGAGCCGGAGCAGGTCCGCGGGACTGACGCTCCCCCGGGCCCTCATCGGTCCTCCCGGATCGCCGCGGCGAGTGCAACCGCACCTGCGGCCGCACCGGCCCCGTCGTCCTGCGAGACGAGACCGTCCCGCATCCGCACCTGCCGTGGCAAGGAGGCGGCGAGCTCCAGGTCGTGCGTGATCACGAGCACGGTGGTCCCCCCGTCGTTGAGCTCGCGGAGCAGGGCGAGGACCGCCGCGCCCGAGGCGGTGTCGAGCGCCCCGGTCGGCTCGTCCGCCAACAGGATCGTCGGGCCGCCGACGATCGCCCTGGCGATGGCGACGCGCTGCTTCTCGCCGCCGGACAGCTCGTGCGGGCGGTGGTCCACACGGCGCCCGAGGCCGACCCGGCCGAGCGCGTCGACCGCCAGACGGTGCCGCTCCCGACGGGGGACGCCCGCGTAGAGCACCCCGTCCGCGACGTTCTCGGCGGCGGTGGCCCCCGTCTGCAGGTGGAAGTGCTGGAAGACGAACCCGATGTGGTCGGCTCGCAGGCGTGACAGCTCGTCGTCCGACATCGTCGCGACGTCGTTGCCGGCGATCGTGACGGTGCCCGACGTGGGTCGGTCGAGGGTCCCCACGATGTTGAGCATCGTGGACTTGCCGGAACCCGACGGCCCGACGACCGCGACGAACTCGCCGGCGACGACCTCGAGCGACACGCCGCGCAGCGCGTGGACGTCCCCGTACGTCTTGACGACGTCACGCAACGCCAGGACCGCGCCGCTCATCCGGGCACCACCACCCGGTCGCCGGCCTCGACGTCCCCGGTGACCGCGATCCTGCCGTCCGCGGAGAACCCGGGGCGCACCGGGACGCGTTCCGTCGTGCCGTCGGGGCGGACCACGTCGACGGCGTACCGGCCGCCGTCCCGGGCGACCAACGCCGTGACCGGGACGGACAGGACACCACGCTCGGTGGTGCCCTTCGCGTCGATCTGGGCCGACGCCGCCGTCGGGAGCTTCCGCTTCCCTGCATCGAACGACACCGAGACCTGCACCTTGGTCGCGCCGTCGTCGCCCGTGACCGGTTCGACGTCCGTCACCCTGCCGGCCATCCGTCCACCGGCGCCGTTGACCCGGACGTCGACCCGCGTGCCGACCGCGAGCCGCTCGGCATCGCGCTGGGACACGGTCGCCGACACGATGCGCCTCGGACTCGTCACCTGCAGGACGTCGCCGCCGACGGTGCCTGCTCCACCGCCGTCGGCAGCACCCGGGTCGTCACCGCCGGCAGCTCCGAGCCCGGCGGCCCCGGTCGCCCCGCCGCCCGCGCCCGTCGGCTGGCCGAGCCGCCCGCCGACCGAGGCCACCCGGACCGGACCGTCCACGAACGCGATGTCGGACGCGGTCAGCACACCGTCCCCCTCGCGGTCCCGGTCCTGCTGCCACTGCCGGACCGCCCGTTCCGTGCGCGGACCGAACTCGTCGTCGACGGACACGTCGTACCCCAGGGCGGCCAGGTTCTCGTTGAGCTGCCGGACGTCGGCACCGCTGCGGCCGCGTGCCAGGTCGCGCCACAGCGGCACCGCGCCGTACAGCGCCCGGACGGGCTGCTCGTCGACCGCGTACAACGCCCCGTCGCGCTCGATCACGTCGCCGGGGTGCGGCAACCAGGTGATCGTGCCGGGTGCCGCGCCGGGGATCCCGACCGGCGTCCCGTACCCGAGCGCGCCCGCGAAGACCTTCGAGTCCGTCAGGTCACCCCTCGTCACCGGCGCCGTCGTGTCGGGCCGAGCGGTGCCGGACCGGGGACCGGAGGTCGCCGAGGCCGAGTCGCCCGCACGGACACCGACGATCGCCCAGGTCCCTGCGCCCGCTCCGAGCACGGCGACCAGGCAGATCCCGGCCACCAGTGCGCGACGCCGCGTCGGGCGGCTCACTCCCCCGCTCCGACCACGTCCGAGCCGAAGGCCCGCTCGTTGCAGGTCTTCGCGACCTCCTCGAACGCGGCCTCGTCGTCGGGCCGGTAGGACCGCATGCCGGCCTCGTCGTCGGGGTAGTCCGAGAACCCCTCCTCCCGGATGCACGCCGCAGCCTCGCGGAGCTTGTCGTCGAGGCCCTCCATCGGCTTCGCCTGCACGCCGTCCCCGGCGCCCTCCCCGTCACCGATGCACGTCCCGAGGTCCGCCGTGTACTGGTCCGGGTCGACCCCGTCCGGCACCTGCACCTGGGCGCCACCGTTCCCCGCGGTCGGGTCCGGCATGTCGTAGCCCTTGTCGCGCATGCACTCCGCCAGGTCGTTGCCCTTCGCGTCGACGGCGCTCGAGCCGGCGGCGTCGGTGTCCGAGGTGGTCGGTGAGCACCCGGCGAGGAACCCCGGCAGCAACACGGCTGCGGCGGCCAGAGCGACCAGGGAGCGGGAGCCGCGGACGGTCCCGGAGGGCTTGCGTGTCGTCGTCTGCTTCATCATGCATCCAGCACACCGCCCCGGCTGTTTCGGACCGCGGGTACATCGGGTTGCACCGGCGAAACACCGATCCGCACCACGAGGCCGCCACCCGGTCGCGCCCGCACCGACAGCCGCCACCCGTGCGCCTGCACGATGGCCGCCACGATGGACAGTCCGAGCCCGCTGTGCCGCCGGGCGGTGGGCGTCGGGTCGCGCCGCCAGAAGGGCTCGACCAGGCAGGGAGCCTCGTCGTCGGGCACGACCGGCCCCGAGTTCTCCACGACGACGCCGTCGGACGACGTGGTCACCCGGACGAACCCGCCGGGTCCGTTGTACTCGACGGCGTTCCCGACGAGGTTGACGACCGCCTGCCGCACGAGCGTCGGCTCGCCGTCGACGACCATGCCGGGAGGCCCGTCGAGCGTCTCGTGGGTGAGCGTCACCCCGGCGTCGGTCGCGTCACCCGCCATCGCCGCGACCACCGCGGCGGTCACCTCGTCGACGTGGACGGGCCGGGTCGCTCCGGCGAGCCCGCGATCGGCCTCGGCCAGCACGAGCAAGGACTCGACCAGGTGCTCCGTCCGGCGGTTCTGCTCGAGCAGCTCGTCCCGGACGGTCAGGACCTCGTCGGGGGCTGCGTCGACGGTCAACCCGACCTGCACCGCTGCACGCTGGACGGCGAGCGGGGTGCGGAGCTCGTGCGAGGCCTGCGCGACGAAGCGCCGCTGGCTGGCGAAGGCGGCCTCCAGCCGGTCGAGCAGGTCGTCGACGGTCCGGGACAGTCGCCGGAGCTCGTCGTCGGGGCCGTCGAGGGCGATGCGTTCGTGCAGGTTGGACGCCGAGATCCGGTTCGCGGTCGCAGTGATCCGGTCGATCGGGTGGAGCATCCGTCGGCTGAGCACCCACCCGATGCCGCCCGCCGCGACCCCGGCGACCGCGACGCCGATCGCCGACCACTGCCACTGCTGCACGGCGACGAGCTGGACCACCGCGACCGAGGGCGTCCCCGCAGCACCGCCGTCGACCCGGGCCCGCGTCGCCGGCGTGAAGTCCGGCGTCGGGACCGCCGTCCGGAAGGCTGCGGTGTCGAGTCCGGCGCCGACGCCGGCCAGGGACATCACGTTGCTGAAGACCACCACGCCCGCGGCCAACGCCATCGCCGCGAGTGCGAAGGTCACCGCCGTGCGCGTCCGGATGCTCCACGTCCGGGGTCGGCGGGTCACAGCGCGTACCCCTGCCCCGGCACCGTGCGGATCGGGTCCGGGTCGCCGAGCTTCCTCCGGAGCTTCGACATCGTCACCCGCACCGCGGCGGTGAACGGGTCGATGTTCATGTCCCAGACCTTCTCGAGCAGCTCCTCGGCCGCCACGATCCGACCGTCCGCGCGCAGCAGCTCCTCGAGCACGCCGAGCTCCTTGGACGTCAGGTCCAGGGGCCGCCCCTGCCTGGTGGCCATCCGCCGGTTGGTGTCCACGACGATCCCCGAGCGCTCGAGTACGGGCGCGACCGGGGCGACACTGCGTCGACCGAGCGCACGGACGCGGGCCACGAGTTCGGGGAACTCGAACGGCTTCGTCAGGTAGTCGTCGGCTCCGAGCTCCAGGCCGTTCACCCGATCGGTCAGGGACGTCGCCGCGGTCAGCATGAGGATCCTGGTGAGGCTCCCCCTCGATGCCAGCCGCCGGGCGACCTCGTCGCCGTGCAGTCCGGGGACGTCCCGGTCGAGCACGACGACGTCGTAGTCGTTGACGCCGAGCAGTTCGTCGGCGTCGTCGCCACGGTAGGTGACGTCGACAGCCATGTCCTGCCGGGTCAGCCCCTTCGCGACGAGGTCGGCGAGGGCCCCTTCATCGTCCACCACGAGTACACGCATCCGTACATTGCACGTGATGTTCCAGTGGACGGGCTGGGAGCAGCCGCGCTCGGACTACGCGTCGAACGGCACCTCGCCGTGGTCGCTGACGCCCGCGCGCTGCCGGTAGGACAGGTGTCCGCCCAGGTACCCACCGACACTGACGACGGCGAGTCCCGCGAGACCGAGCACCTTGCCCGCTCCGTGGTTGCCCCGCTTCCGCTCCAGCCAGGACAGCCCGTACAGCGACAGCCCCGCCCAGTTCACGGCCTGGTGCACCCACCCCGTCCGGAGCTGCTCGCGGTCCAGTTCGGACCAGTCGACGTACCCGGCGACCGATGCGCTGCCGGCCGACACCACCCCGACGCCGACGAGGGTCTTCGCGGCCTTCGCGTTGCCCTTCCCGCCGAGCAGGTCGAGCACCGCTGCTGAGATCCAGGCGCCGAGCGGCACCTGCACCATGAGCGGGTGGATCGGGTGACCGAACGGCACGCCGTGCAGCAGCTGGCGCAGGGCCTTCGGCTTGGCCAGGGCGTTCACGACGGCACGGTCGATGTCGACGGCTTTGTCGAGCACGCTCGCGTGCTCGACGGCGTCGGTGAGGCGGCGGATCGCGCGGATCTCAGGCATGCCGTGGACGGTAGACGAACGGCCCGTCACCGGTCCCAGGAACCGGTCCCAGGACCCGGCGACGGGCCTCCCGTCCGTCTCGGTGGACTACTCCTCGACGATCTCGGCGAGCTCGAACGGCTCGACCGTCAGGCCGTCGCCATCGGCGGCGACGTCCACCCGGACGGTGTCACCGTCGCGGACGTCACCGGACAGGATGGCGCGGGCCAACCGGTCGTCGATCTGCCGCTGCATCAGGCGACGCAGGGGCCGCGCGCCGTACAGCGGGTCGTACCCGCGCTCCGCCAGCCAGCCGCGTGCCTCGGGGGTGACGGCGAGCTCGAGCCGGCGATCGGTCAGGCGGCGGGCCAGCCGGTCGACGTAGAGCGACACGATCTGGCCGAGGTCGTCGGCCGTCAGGGCCTGGAACACCACGATGTCGTCGAGACGGTTGATGAACTCCGGCCGGAACGCCTGCTGCACGAGCTCACGGACCGCTTCTTCCCGCTGCGCGTCGCTCAGGGACAGGTCGGTCATGAACTGCGACCCCAGGTTCGACGTCAGCACGAGGATCGTGTTCCGGAAGTCGACCGTGCGGCCCTGGCCGTCGGTCAGTCGCCCGTCGTCGAGGACCTGGAGCAGCACGTCGAACACCTCGGGGTGTGCCTTCTCGATCTCGTCGAGCAGGATCACCGAGTACGGGCGGCGGCGGACCGCCTCGGTGAGCTGTCCACCGGCCTCGTACCCGACGTACCCGGGCGGGGCACCGATCAGGCGGGCCACGGAGTGCTTCTCGCCGTACTCGCTCATGTCGATCCGGACGAGGGCCTTCTCGTCGTCGAACAGGAACTCGGCGAGGGCCTTGGCCAGCTCGGTCTTGCCGACACCCGTCGGGCCGAGGAACAGGAACGAACCGGTCGGACGGTCCGGGTCGGAGATGCCGGCGCGGGTGCGACGCACGGCCTCGGACACGGTGGTCACGGCCGTGCGCTGCCCGATGATCCGGCGGCCGAGCTCGCTCTCGAGGTGCAGGAGCTTCTCGGTCTCACCCTGCAGCAGCCGGCCGAGCGGGATGCCCGTCCACTGCGCGATGACCGCGGCGATGTCCTCGTCGGTGACGCTGTCGTTCACCATCCGGTCGGCGCTCTCGGCCTGTTCGGCGGCGGCGAGCTCGGCCTCGATGCGGGGCTTCTCGCCGTACTCGAGCCGGGAGACGAGTTCGTAGTCGGCCTCGCGCTGGGCTCGCTGCGACCGCATGTTCAGGTCGTCGAGCCGCTGCTTGAGCTCACCGATGCGGTTCAGGCTCGCACGCTCGGCCTGCCAGCGCTGCTCGAGCTCGGCCAGCCGTTCCTCGCGCGTGTGCAGCTCGTTGCGCAGGGTCTCGAGGCGGGCCTTCGAGGCGTCGTCCTTCTCCTGCTTGAGCGCGAACTCCTCGACCCGCAGACGGTCGACGTTCCGCTTCAGCTCGTCGATCTCGACCGGGCTGGAGTCGATCTCCATGCGCAGCCGGCTCGCAGCCTCGTCGATCAGGTCGATGGCCTTGTCGGGCAGCTGTCGCCCGGAGATGTACCGGTTCGACAGGCTCGCGGCCGCGACGAGGGCGGAGTCGTTGATCGTCACCTTGTGGTGCGCCTCGTAGCGTTCCTTGAGTCCGCGCAGGATCGCCACGGCGTCCTCGACGCTCGGCTCACCCACGTAGACCTGCTGGAAGCGTCGCTCGAGCGCGGCGTCCTTCTCGATGTACTCGCGGTACTCGTCGAGGGTCGTCGCGCCGATGAGCCGGAGCTCACCGCGGGCGAGCATCGGCTTGAGCATGTTCGAGGCCGCCACCGACCCCTCGCCGCCGCCGGCACCCATCAGGGTGTGCAGCTCGTCGATGAACGTGATGACCTGCCCTTCGGAGTCGTTGATCTCCTTGAGCACGGACTTGAGCCGCTCCTCGAACTCGCCGCGGTACTTGGCGCCGGCGATGAGGGCGGAGATGTCGAGCGAGATCAGCCGCTTGTCCTTGAGGGAGTCGGCGACGTCGCCGGCGACGATGCGCTGCGCGAGTCCCTCGACGACGGCGGTCTTGCCGACGCCGGGCTCGCCGATGAGCACGGGGTTGTTCTTGGTGCGGCGCGTGAGCACCTGGGAGACGCGCCGGATCTCGGAGTCGCGTCCGATCACGGGGTCGAGCTTGCCGCTGCGCGCGATCGCCGTGAGGTCGATGCCGTACTGCTCGAGGGCGGTCTTCTGTCGTTCTTGGGAGTCAGGAGCGCCCTGGAGGTTCGCCATGCGTTCCGTCCTTTCGTTGCGGTGGTCCTGGAGTTGAGTCTACTCCACTCAACTTAGGTGCGCTCGACGGTATTCCGGATCCCGACGGCGCAGACGACGGCACCCGCCAGCAGCAGGAGCGCCATCACCACCATGGCCCGGTGCAGCCCGTCGACGCTCACCTCACCGCCGAGCACCACGCCGGCCAGTGCCACCGTGACGAGTCCGGCGATGCGCGCGACCGCGTTGTTCACGGCCGAACCGGACCCGGCCTCGGACTGCGGCACCGACCCGAGCACCGCGCTCGTCAGGGGCGTGACCATCAGGGCGATGCCCACGCCGATCAGCACCAGCCCCGGGAACACCGACCACCAGTACCCGGTCGGATCGTCGCCGGCGAGCAGCAGCAGGAGCGCCCCGACCGCGCCCACCGCCGGCCCGGCGGCCATGAACCACCGCGGGCCGAACCGACCCGCCGCGGACCCGACGGCGGTGGAGAGGGCGAGCAGCATGATCGTCGGCGGCAGCGTCGCGAGGCCGGCGAGCCAGGCCGGGAACCGCCACACCTCCTGCAGGAACAGCGTGACGACGAAGAAGACCATGCCGAGCGCCCCGTAGATGGACAGGGTCGCGAGGTTCCCGACCGTGAAGTTCCGCGCCCGGAACAACTCGAGCGGCACGAGCGGCGAACCCGTCGTCCGCGTCACCCGCAGTTCCCACGGCACGAACGCCACGAGTGCGGCGGCACCGAGCACGAGCGCGCCGACCACCACGGGCGCACCCCACCCCAGCCGCTCCTGTTCGATGAGGCCCAGCACGACCCCGCCGACACCCACCACGGCGAGCACGGCCCCGACGACGTCGACGCGCGGGCGGAAGGCGGGGTGCACGTCGCCGGTGATGCGCAGGACCAGCGGGATCGTCACGGCGATCGGCACCGCGGTGAGCACGAAGACCCACCGCCACCCGATGCCGTCCACCACGAGCCCGCCGACCACGGGGCCGAGGATCGTGGCCGCACTCGACCACGCCGTCCACGTGCCGATGGCCTTCGCCTGCGCCGCCCCGCGGAACGCCGCGACGATGAGGGCGAGCGCGCTCGGCATGACGAGCGCCCCGCCGACGCCCTGCAGCGCCCGGGCGACGATGAGCACCTCGCCGGTGGGGGCGATCGCGCACACCACGGACGCGATCCCGAAGACCACGAGTCCCCACGTGATGATCCGGACCCGGCCGAACAGGTCGGACAGGCTGCCGGCGACCAGGATGAGCGAGCCGAGCGTGACCAGGTACGCGTCGACGACCCACTGCTGCACGACGAGTCCACCGCCGAGCTCCTGCCGGATCGCGGGGAGTGCGACGTTCACGACGCTCGAGTCGAGCCCGACGACGAACGACGCCAGGATCGCCACCACCAGCACGATCCGCCGGTCGTCCCGGAGGGGCGCGACCCCGTGCGGCGCGGGGACGGGAGCGGGAACGGTCATGTGCTCATCCTGCGGCACGGGGGACCCCGCGGTCGATCCCGCACGACGAAGCCCCCGCGACCGGTGTGGTCGCGGGGGCTGCCGACAGGACGGGGCTGGGTGTCCTAGTTCTGGGAGTAGTGGCGGGAGTCCGCGTTCGGCTGCACCGACGGCTCCGGGTTGACGACCGGCTGCACCGGCGCCGCCGGCCCGGCGGTCGTGTTCTGCACGGTACCGTCCGCGCCCTTGGCCTTCTTCTCGTCGTCCGACATCTCCTTCTTGAAGATGTTGATCGACTGGCCGAGGCCCTTGGCGAGCGCCGGGAGCTTCGTCGCGCCGAACAGCAGGATGACGATCCCGAGGATGATCAGCAGGTGAAGGCCGGTCAGGTTTCCGAGCATCATGACTCCTTGATCTGGAACTGGTCGCCATCCGGTGATCGTCGTCGACCCACGCGGCGGAAGTCCGTGTGCCCCCATCGTAACTCCCCCGCCCCTGGATGCCCAGGCCGGCCCCCGGAACGGACACCGTTCGCACAGGGAAGCACCCCGGTCACCCGAGCACGCGGTCGATGCTCCACAGCACGGGCGCCTCGCGGAGCGCCGGGATGTCTGCCTCGGTCACACCGCCGAGCCGGAACACCACACGCTCGCCGGGTAGCAGCGTCATGAACCCGCGGTCGACCGTTCCACCGACGGCGACCCGGTCCGGCTGCACCAGCAGGTCGCGGACGAGCGAGTCGGCCTCGACGGTCAGGTCCAGGCCACCGTCGACCACCGCGAACGAGGTCCGGTAGCGCGCCGGCTCCCACCGCATCGCGGCGTCGGGACCGGGGGTCCAGACCGCGCGGCGCCAGTCCATGTCGGCGACGATGAGCTCGTTGGCCGGGTCGTCGACGACACCGACCGACTCGGGCAGGGCGACGACCGCGACGCCCGCGGACGACAGCCGGACCGGCAGTGACACCTCGGCCAGGATCGTGCCGGCCGTGGTGATCCGGCG
The DNA here is from genome assembly GCF_903970855.1 of Curtobacterium sp. ME12. Lineage (NCBI taxonomy): Bacteria > Bacillati > Actinomycetota > Actinomycetes > Micrococcales > Microbacteriaceae > Curtobacterium > Curtobacterium sp. ME12. The sequence goes on along the minus strand of NZ_CAJCKD010000003.1, from coordinate 81,071 downwards.
CACCCGCACCACGCTGTCGTGCCCGGTGCGGGTCGACCGGACGGCCACCTCGACGGGCGAGGACCCGAAGGCGCCGGGCGAGACCCCCAGCGAGAGCGTGTCCGCGAGCTCGCCCAGGTCGGCCGTCTCACCGACCGTCGCCGATGCACCCGGGTGATCCGGGCCTCCAGTCCGCTCCGCACCCGGCGTCACCGGGACCGACGACACCGGACGGATCGTCAGCAGCACGTCGTCGTACAGGCGGCGGAGTTCGTGCGCGAGCGGCTTCAGCCGCCCCGCCGAGTCGATCGCCGACCACGACGACACCGGCCACAGGTCGTTCAGCTGCCACACCACGACACCCGTGTTGCGCGGCCAGTGCGTGCGCCAGTGCTCGATGCCGGTCGCGATCGCCCGCGCCTGCTGCAGCTGCGTCAGGTAGTGCCACGCGTCGAACGCGGCCGGGTCGACCGCGCCGAAGCGCGGCTCCAGCCCGCGGGCCAGCTTGGCCATCCCGTCGGCCGCCTTCTGGTGGTGGACCACACCGGGCGAGTCGACCCGCAGCGGCGCGTCCGTGACCGCGTCGCGCAGCGTGCGCCAGGCGGGCGGCGCCTGCCAGCCGAACTCCGACACGAAGCGCGGCACCGACTCGCGGTAGGCCGTGTCGGGCAGCCGGTTCCAGACGTCCCACGAGTGGTGCGTCTCGTGGTCGACCTCGTTCGCGGGCAGCGACTCGGAGCCGGACCACGGCGACGCGACCGTGTAGAACCGCGACGGGTCGACGGCGTCGACGATGGTCGGCAGCAGGTCGAGGTAGTAGTCGAGTCCCCAGCCCCGATCGCCCAGCTCCGCACCCCAGCCGTCGGCGTCGTGCAACCAGATGTTCTCGTTGTTGCCGTTCCAGACCACCAGCGAGGGGTGGCGGGCGAGGCGGGCGACGTTGTCCCGCGCCTCGGCGATGACCTCGCTGCGGATCGGCTCGACCTCGGGGTAGGCCGAGCACGCGAAGGGGAAGTCCTGCCAGACCAGGAGACCGAGTTCGTCGCAGACCTCGTAGAAGTCGCGCGATTCGTACACTCCGCCGCCCCAGACGCGCACGAGGTTCGTGCCGAGGGATGCCGCGGCACCCAGCCGGGACTCCAGTCGCGCGCGGTCGACGCGCGAGACGATGACGTCGTCGGGGATCCAGTTGACGCCCCGGACGTCGATGAGCGTGCCGTTGACGTGCACGGCGAAGGGGCGGCCGATGCCGTCGACCTGGGTCTCGATGCGGGTCGACCGGAACCCGGTGCGGAACGTGTCGCGGTCGAGCACCTCGCCGTCGACGGTCTGCAGCTCGACCACGACGTCGTACTGCGGCTGCGCGCCGTAGCCACGTGGCCACCAGCGCCGCGCCTCGGGGACGCGCACGGTGACGACCGTCTCGTCGTCCTTCGGGGTCAGCTGCGCGCGGGACCGCTGGCGCGTGGTGCCGCCGTCCTCGGTCTCGCCGCTGACGGTGACGACGAGCACGAGGTCGTCGTCCTCGCCGTCCTGGTCCAGGTCGTTCATGCCCGAGCGCTCGACGGTGATGTGCGCGTCGAGCACGCCCTCACCGGCCTCGACGTCGACGAGCGGGCGGACCTCGCGCAGGCGCGCGGTCGACCACCGCTCGATCGCGACCGGCCGCCACGGACCGCTCGTGACCGCCGTCAGACCCCAGTCCCAGCCGAAGTTCGACGCCATCTTGCGGACGTACGGGAACGGCTCGTCGTAGGGACCGGGCATGCTGCCGGCCTTCGCGGCGACCCGGCCGGCCTCGCGGTAGGGCGACTCGAACAGGATCTCGAGGTCCTTCGTGGTGCCGCCGGAGCCCGTCTGCACACGGGCGTCGAACCGGTACCGGCGGTGCATGTTGCGGGTCGTGCCCACGACGACGCCGTCCAGGCTGAGCTCCGCGACCGTGTCCAGACCGTCGCAGACCAGGTCGACGCGCTCGTGACCCCGCGGGTCGACGTCGACCGTTCGGCGGTAGGCCCAGTCGGCGCGGCCGACCCACTTCGCGGCCTGCTCGTTCAGGTGGAACGTCGGGTCCGGCAGCAGGCCCTCCCGCTCCAGGTCGGTGTGCACCTGGCCCGGCACCGTCGCCGGGATGGTGCGGCCCGCGACACCGTCCGGCGCGCCGGTTCCTCCGGCCATCGTCACGGTCCAGTCGTCGCGGAGTTCCTCGCGTTCGAGGGTCATGCGGGTCCTTCTCTTCGGCGGCAGGGTTTCCGTCAGCCTCGGTCGGTGCCCCCGGCCGGCGTCCGACCCGCGGCCGGTTCCCACGGCCTGGAGGCGCGGCACCGGTTGCCCGGGCGTCGTCACGTCGCGCGCACGAACGGGTTGCGCTCGCGCGAGGGGTGCTCGGCGATGCTAGTACGGGATGCTTTCGGCAACCTAGGTGGTGACAGGGGCGGGTCGCGCGGGCAGGGTGGGAACGTGATCACCGTCGAACTCGCCAGGTCCCTCCGTGACGCCGGCCTCCGCTGGCACCCCGAGACCGGGGACAGGTTCGTGATCGACAAGCCCGGCATCGACGACGACGTCTACACGGTGTCCGAGATGACCGTCGAACGGCACGACTCCCCCACCGGCACGATCCTCGGCTTCAACGGCACCACCGAGTGGGCGCTCGACTCGGTCACCGCCACCGAGTCGCTCTGGCTGCCCCGTGAGGACCAGCTGCGCGAACTGCTCGGGCCGTCGTTCGTCGGGCTGACCCGTGTGCAGGTCGGCGGTCGGGTGGTCTTCACCGTGACGGCGACGATCGGCGGCACCGACCGCAGCTTCGCGTCCGAGGTGCCGGCGATCGCCTACGGACAGGCGCTGCAGGCGTACATCACGGCGGCGCTCGCGTGACGCGAGACTGAACGTTCCCGGAAGGCGCGCTGAGGGACGTTTGGTTGCATGGAGTCATGACCGTTCCGAACATCACCCTGAACGACGGCAAGACCATCCCGCAGCTCGGCTTCGGTGTCTTCCAGATCGACCCCTCCGAGACGAAGGCCGCCACCCTGGCCGCGCTCGAGGTCGGCTACCGCCACATCGACACCGCCGAGATGTACGGCAACGAGAAGGAGGTCGGCGAGGCGATCGCCGAGTCCGGCATCGACCGTTCCGAGATCTTCGTCACCTCCAAGCTGAACAACGGCTTCCACGCCCCCGAGGCTGCGCTGGAGAACGGCAAGAAGTCGGCCGACCTGCTCGGCGGCTACACCGACCTGTTCCTCATCCACTGGCCGCTCCCCACCGTCTCGGACTTCGTCCCGACGTGGAAGGCCCTCGAAGCGCTGTACCACGACGGCACCGCCCGCTCGATCGGCGTCTCCAACTTCCAGGCGCACCACCTGCACCGCCTGCGTGCCGAGACCGACGTCCCGCCGTCGGTGAACCAAATCGAGGTGCACCCGTACCTCGTGCAGGACGAGCTCCGCGCCGTCAACCGCGAACTCGGCATCGCCACCGAGGCATGGTCCCCGATCGCGCAGGGCCTGGTCCTGGACGACGAGACGATCACCCGCATCGCGGGCTCGGTCGGCAAGTCCCCGGCACAGGTCGTCCTCCGCTGGCACATCCAGCGCGGCGACATCGTGTTCCCGAAGTCGGTCACCCGTGCCCGGGTCGAGGAGAACTTCGCGATCTTCGACTTCGAGCTCTCCGACGAGGACATGACCGACATCTCGGGCCTCGACAAGGGCCACCGCACCGGTCCGGACCCCGACACGTTCGACTACGTGCCGGCCTGATCGGTCCCGGCACCGCGCCACACGACGAGAGCCGCCCGGGGTCACCCCGGGCGGCTCTCGTCGTCACCGGGAGGTCGCGACCGACGCCGTGACGGTGAACTTCGCGGTCCGCACGACCTGTCGCGTCGGACCCACGAGTCGTTCCAGCACGGGTCGGTACCGCAGGTGGGAGTTCCAGACGCACCACAGTTCCCCGCCGGCCTGGAGGATCGTGGCCGCGTTCCGGAACATGGCTTCGGCAGCGTCGGTGGTCACCGTCGTGTCGGCGTGGAAGGGCGGGTTGCACAGCACCAGCTGGGCGGAACCGCTCCCGAGCTCGTCCCCCGCGTCGGTCTGCACCACGGTCACCCGGTCGCCCACCCCGTTCGCCTCCGCCGTCGCCCGCGTCGACTCGACGGCGATCCGCGACACGTCGGTCGCGACCACCCGGACCGCGGGCCGCCGGAGGGCGACGGCCGCGGCGATCACGCCGTTGCCGCTGCCCAGGTCGACGACGGTCCGGGCACTCGGTACCGCGGCGTCGACCTCGTCGAGCAGGACCCGCGTGCCCTGGTCGAGCGAGGTGCCAGCGAACACGCCGCCGTGGGCGACCAGGGTCATGCCGAGGTCGTCGACGTGCACCGACCTGGGCCACGGGTTCGTGACCGCAGCACGGTTCGCCTGAGCACGCAGCGGGTCCTGCGCGATGAGCAGGCGCGACTTGCCGCGGCCACGCGACGCGGTGACCTCGCCGAACGACCGACGCAGCACGTCGTTCTGCGACACGTGCATGTACTTCACGTTGCCGCCGCACAGCAGGACGACGTCGGGCGCCGCGAACCGGGCGACGGCTCGGGCGATCTCGTCCAGACGGTCGTGCGACTTCGACAGCCGCAGCACGACGAGCCGGACGTCGCGGAAGGCGTCCTCGAGCGTGTCCGGGTGGTGGAAGCCGCGCAGCCCGAACGTCCCGGCGTTCGCCTCGAGCGCCCGTTGGCCGACGAGCGAGTCCTGCACGACCCGGAGGTTCGACGCGCCGTACTGCGTGATGAGCCCGAGGGTCAGGACGCCGTGACGGTCGTCGACGACCGCCACCTCTCCGGGCTGCCGGAGCGCGTCGCCGTGCACGTGCGGGGCCTCGTCGATGAGGAACCGGTCGGTGCCGTCGATCGCGATGAGGTCCGGGGCGGAGTCGTCGCGGCGGCGGAAGAGGTCGGCGAAGTCGGGCACCGCGTCAGCGTATCCGGGCGTCGCTGCGTCGTGGGCATCGCACTCGGCATGTTCACCGCGTGGGTATACGACATGTCAATATTCTGGACATTCCCTACCCCAAGGAGCCCCCATGGCACCCTCTCCGTTCCGGAGCGCCGCAGTCGTCTGCGGCATCGTCACCGCATCACTCGCCTTCGGCGTCCTGACCCCCGACGTGGCGACCGCCGCGAGCGCGGACGCCCCGACCTCGTCCCGACCGTCCGCGTCCGACGCGGTGTTCGTCCCCGACCTCCCGGTCGACCCCCTGCTCGAGTCCCCCGCCATCTCGAGGATCGAGGACACGTTCGCCGGTTCACGCGCGGTGACGGGGTTCGCGGGGACCGACGACGTGTACCTGCTCGACGGGGACGAGACGGTCAGCCGATGGGCCGGCGGCCAGGGCTTGTTCCTCCTCCGCGCCCTCGACAAGTACCGCGACACGGGTCTCGACCTCGTCCGCGTCCACATCGCAGCCGACGGCACGGCGACACGGACGGAGCGCATCCCGCTCCCGCGCACGCTCCGGGTCGACGGACTGCGGGCGGAGAACCGGTTCGTCCCGGGCCCGAAGCGGTTCGAGGGCACGGCGACCGTCGGCGCGACGATCACCGCGACGGACACCGTCACGGGTACCACGCTCTTCAGGACCGAGGTCCCGTCGGCCCGCTCGGCCGTCGGTACCTGGAGCGCCGAAGCCGACCTGACCGCGGGCGACCACACGATCACCTTCAGCCAGACGCTGCCGGACGGCCGGAAGAGCACGATCGAACGGGTGGTCTTCTCGGAAGGCACCGGTGCGACCCCTGCTGCTCCGCAGGTGCAGCCGTCGGAGCGCCGCCTCGACGGGGACTTCACCCTGTGGGGCGCGGTCGACGACCGGACGGTCGCTGTCGAGGTGCGCACCGCCGGGGGCACGAGCGTCGGCGAGACACGGGTCGTCGACGGGGAGTTCGTGGCGACGGTCCCGCAGGAGCACCTCGGTGCCACGCTCGAGGTCGTCGGGATCTCCGAGGACGGCTCCGAGTCCCCCGCGACACGGGCCGAACTCCTGCCGCTCGCCGTCGACCCGGACGTCGAGGCGCCGGGTGTCCGCGACGTCAACGTCCTGCCGAACGGATCGATCCAGCTCGTCGGCGACGTCAAGAGGACGGCCGGGCTGCAGGTGCTCGACGGCGATGTCGTCGTCGCGCACATCCGTCCCGACACGGCCGGGTGGAGCTTCACGATCGGCCAGGCGCACACCGGGCGACAACTCGACCTCGTCGCGCTCGCCTTCAACGGACAGCACTACTCCGCGACGTCCGAACGCCTGGCACTCCCGCGCCTGCTGCAGGTCGACGGCATCCATCAGCAGAACGAGTACACGCCCGGCACACGTCGGTTCAGCGGCTCCGCCGAGGCAGGCGCCACGGTCGTCGCGACGGACCAGCACGGCGCAGAGCTCTTCCGTACCCGGGCGGTACAGACCCGCTCCGGCGTCGCCGCGTGGTCGGCGTCCGCCGAGCTGACCAGCCGCGACGGGTACGAGGTGACCTTCACGCAGACGACGGCCGACGGCCGGACCTCGGTCATGCAGGACATCGCCTTCACCCCGGCGACGGACGAGACCCAGCCGATCGAACCGGCCACGGTGCAGACGGAGGCCGTCTCGGCTGGCGCCCTGAACACCTTCACCGGCACCGCCACCCCGAACGCCTCGATCCGCGTCCTCAACGCCTGGGGCACACAGATCGTCCCCGGCACCGTCACCGCGGACGAGGACGGCGACTGGAGCTTCCAGCGCGTCGTCTCCACGGGCGCCACGAAGTTCGACTTCGTCATCGAACAGACACTCGACGGCACCGTCGCCACCAGCCGCGTGTTCAGCATCCGCGCATCCTGACGTGGCGGGCCCGGCCGTGGTGCACCTCCCCGGCCGGGCCCGTCGCCGTGATCAGCTCGTCACGACCGCGCCACCGCGCGCGAGGTCTACCCGAGCGTTGCCCCAGTCGTTGTCCGACACGTGGAACCGGTTGTCCGGATCCCCGAACCGCACCGCGACCGCCAGCGCGGGTTGCGTCACCGCGAAGGCGTTGTGGTGGATGGATCCGTCGTTCGCACCGGCACGGATGTTCACGCCGACGCGGGTGCCGCTCACACCACGGACGGAGTTGTTCCGGGCGACTGCGGCCGCATTCGAGTGGACGAGGCAGATCGCGTTGTCGGCACTGGACCGCACGCGGTTGCCGTCGAGCACCATGCCACGCGTCAACTTGACCAGGATGCCTGCTTCCCCGCCGCCTCCGTATCCGGTCACGACGTTCCCGATGACCCGTCCGGTCGCGCGGGGACGCGTCGATCCGACGGTCGTGCCGGCACCGCTGACCAGGATCCCGGAGCCTGCGGGCAGCCCGGGGCCGCGCGTGACGACGTTGTCGGCGATCACCAGGTCGATCGGCGCAACACTCGTCTGCGTCCGGTCGTCGGGGTCCTTCGACGGCACGGCCGCGATGCCCACGCGGCACGCCGTGACGACGTTCCCGCGGATCTCGATGCCCTCGCCGGCATGGGTGTCGATGCCCTCCCACGCCGGGACGCCGCTGACGTGGTTGTCCACGACCCGGACACGCGCCGACCGCCGCGTGACGTCGGGCGTCGCGGTCGCATCCCGCGTCAGCGCGATCCCGTACGAGTTCACGCGACCCCGGGGCTGCCGGACGTCGGACACCCGGTTGCGGTCGATGACCCCGTCCACCACACCGACGCCGAGCACCCCCGCGTACCCGACACGGTCCATCGTCGTCCCGGTCACCCGGAAGTGATCGCAGTACTCGAGGTGGACGCCGTCGTGCGGCAGGTCACGGAACCGACCGCCTCGCACCACGACCCCGCGGAGTGGTGCCAGCCGGTCACCCATGACGGCGATCCCGTGGCCCTCGCCCCCACTCTCGCTGCCGACTCCGCGGATGTCGGCATCGTCGATCTCGACACCGGACGCCGTGACGACCACTGCGGTGGCCGTGGTGACCATCCTGATGCGTCCTTCCTCGGTGAACCGGATGCGGACGGGGCGGTCCACCACGAGACTCCGGGAACGCACCCACTCGCGGTCGATGACGATCGCACCGCCGAGGGGAACGGCCCGCAGCGCGTCCTGCAGGACGTCCTGGTCAGCGTCGTCGGCGGCTCTCGTCGCGGTCGTCCTCCCCACCGCACCCAGGAGCGCAGCTCCACCCGCCAGCGCCGCGGCCGCCGTCAACAGCGTGCGGCGGCGAACGGTGCAGCTGCTCGCAGGGCCACCGCCCGGTGTTCGGCTGCGCATGGCCCCTCCCCGAAGACACTCGACCAGGCGGGGTCGCCGTGGGTCGCCACCCCACCGTAGGGGCACGAACACCGCTCGTTCGAACACTCCACATGTCGCGGCGGGCCCATCCCGTATCGGCAATGCGCACCATCGTCGATGAAGCTTCACGTCTGATATGTTGCCCGAAGCCGGCAGAGCCGGCCCGGCTCGGCACCTGTCGATCCGGACTCAGTGACGAGGAAGACGAACGCATGACGAGAACACCCCGTTCGATCACGGCAGTCGGTGCCGCAGGGTTGACGGCCCTGACGATCGCTGCTGCCGGCCTGACACCGGCACAGGCCGCATCGACGCACGAGACAGTCCCCACCCTGGTCGGTCCCCTGGTGACGGAGACGTCCGCCTTCGCCGGCGACCCGACGACGCCGACCTTCGGCTCACCGACGGTCGTGGCCGCCGGGCAGGAACTCCCGGCGAACCGCACCCGCACCCTCGAAGCCGCCCGGGCCGCCGCCGTGCGGTGGGTCATCCCCGCCCCCGGCGCGGTCACCACCGTCCGCCCGGTCTCCGCGCCGGAGCTCTGCCTGACGGCCGGCACCGCATCGATCACCAGCTCCTCCCCGGTCACCCTCGAGACGTGCGAGCCCGGGGACGCCAAGCAACGGTTCCGGACGGCTGCGAACTCGGGCTCGAACAACCCCGTCGGCACCGGCCTGCAGTCGACGTACAACCGCGGTTTCCTCGGCCTGTTCAACACCGACGGCGTGATGCGGCTGCAGTCACAGAACGTCGCCGACCGTGTCCCCACGATCGAGGACTTCGTGCCGTCCTTCAGCGCGTCCGTCGCCTCGGTCGACGTCCTGTCCCGCAGCGCGCAGCTCTCCGGCACCGGGACGCCGTCGGCCACCGTGCTGATCGACGGTCGGAACCCGCAGCGGATCGACGCCGACGGGCGGTGGAGCGCACGGGTGACGAACCTGCCGCTCGGCACGAGCACGCTCGCCCTCGAGCAGTACGAGGGCACCGAACGCACCGCCACGGCCGACCTCGACGTCACCGTCACGGCCGCGCCGTTGACGATGGAGACGACCATCGAGCCCGACGAGCGCACCGAACCCGCGACCGCCTTCGGCACGGCACAGCCCGGTGCCGAGGTCCGGCTCTTCGGTCCGACGGGAGCCCAGCTCGGTACGTCCGCCACCGCCGACCCGGACGACGGTTCCTGGAGCATCACGATCCCGGCGCCGGGGACCGGCGGGGTGCTCCGGGTGACGGGGGCGCAGTTCATCGACGGCGCGCGCGACACCGAGCACGAGGTGGAACGTGACGTCGACTACGGCGCAGCGGTCAGCATCAGCACCCCTGAGGACGGCGACGCGCACCGCGGTGGCCCGGTCTCGATGTCGGGCGGTGGAGAGCCGGGATCCTCCGTCGAGGTCCTCGACGTGTCCGGCGACGAGGACCGCGTCGTCGGCCGGAGCGACGAGGGCGTCCTGCCGAGCGGTCGCTGGTTCGTCGAGACGGACGACCTCGACCGCGCCGAGCACGTGCTCCGGGTCGTCCAGCAGTCGAAGGGCGCGAACACCACGGTCGCCGAGGTCACCATCAACCCGGGCGCGACCGGACGCCTGACGCCCGCGCGTCTCTCCGGTCCGGAGACCGTGATCCCCGGGGTCTCGAACCGGTTCTCCGGCACCGGCGAACCGGGGGCGTCGTACCGCGTGCTCAACGCGTCGGGGACGCAGATCGTGCCGGGTACCCGCACGGTCGACGAGGACGGCAACTGGAGCTTCGACCGCGTGGTGACGGCCGGCGCGATCAAGTTCGAGTTCGTGATTGAGCAGACGAAGGACGATCAGGGCCCGGAGACCTCCGACCTGTTCAGCATCGACGCGAACGAGGGCCTCGATCCGATCATCGTCGACACACGCGCGGTCGACCCGGGCGAGGTGAACACGTTCCAGGGCTCCGGTCCGGCCGGCGCGACCATGCGCGTGCTCAACGCCTCGGGGACGCAGATCGTGCCGGGGACGGTCGCGGTGTCCGAGGACGGTGACTGGAGCTTCCAGCGCGCCGTGTCGCGTGGCGCAACGAAGTTCGAGTTCAAGCTCGAGGTCTCGGTGTCCGGCGTGCAGTACACGTCGTCGCTCTACACGGTGTACGCGAACACCCGCTGATCACCGCGCGCACAGTTCGCCCCCGGGATCGGCGATCCCGGGGGCGACGTGTCCGCGCAGAGCCGTCAGCGCGGCCCGCGGTAGAGGACGATCTGCGTGTTCCGCTGGGGTCGTGCGCCGGCGCGCAGCGACACCGCAGCCCCCGTCGTCGTCGCCGCGAACACGCGCGCACCGGGACGGTTGATGAGCTGGTCGGCCAACGCCGACTCGAGCTCGCGCACCCGGTCGCGGAGTTCCTTGTTCTCGTTCTCCAGGTCGAGCACCCGCCGGATCCCCTCCAGCGACACCCCCTCGGAGCCGAGGCGCGCGATCTCGCGCAGCTGCGCGACGTCGCGCATGGAGTAGCGGCGGGACCCACCACGGGTGCGCCCCGGCACGACCAGGCCGAGCCGGTCGTACTGGCGCAGCGTCTGCGGGTGCATCTCGGCGAGCTCCGCCGCCACCGCGATCGCGAAGACGGGCGAGTTCTCGTCCATGTCGGTCATGGCGCGTTCCTTTCCGTCGTCCGCGGGGTCCTGGAACCAGTCTGGAGGAACGGTGCGGCTTCCTGACGGAGCCGCACCGTTCCTCCAGACCGGGTCTACTGCTGTGCTGGCGTGACGCTAGTCACGCGCTTTCGCGAGGAGGTCCTCGCGAGGGTTCTCGTCGGGCAGAGCGGCCGCGAGCGCCTCGACGGCCTCGCGCTGCTTGTCCGACAGGTGGGACGGCACCGCGACCTGGACGGTCGCGAGCAGGTCACCCGTGCCGTTCTTGGTCGTGACGCCGCGGCCCTTGACGCGCAGGACACGACCCGACGGCGTGCCGGGAGCGACCTTGAGCTTCACGGGCGAACCACCGAGCGTCGGCACCTCGATCGTCGCGCCGAGCGCCGCCTCGGTGAACGTCACGGGGACGTCCACGCGCAGGTTGAGCCCGTCGCGCTCGAAGACCGGGTGCTTGCGCACCGACACCTGGACCACGAGGTCACCGGACTCCCCGCCGTCGGGCGAGGGTTCGCCGCGCCCGCGCAATCGGATCTTCTGCCCGTCCGCGACCCCCGCGGGGATCCGGACGTTCACCGGCCGGCCGTTGCCCTGCGACAGCTTGACGGTGTCACCGGCGATGGCCGTCGTGAAGTCGAGGGTCGTCGACGCCGTGACGTCACGACCCTTCGTCGGCCCGCCGAAGCCGCGGTAGCCGCCGGAGGTCTGACCGAAGCCACCGCCGCCGCCGAACATCCCGCCGAGGATGTCCTCGAACCCCCCGGCACCGCCCGCGCCGCCCTGGCCGAAGCGGACGCGCTGTCCACCGCCGCCCTGCTGCCCGAACATCCCACCGAAGACGTCCTCGAACCCGCCTTGGCCTCCGCCACCCGCGGTGAAGCGAGCGCCGGACCCCATGGCACGGACCTGGTCGTACTCCTGACGCTGCTCCTTGTCGGAGAGCACCGAGTACGCCTCACTGATCTCCTTGAATCGGTTCTCGGCGGCGGCGTCACCCGGGTTGGAGTCCGGGTGGAACTGCCGCGCGAGCTTCCGGTACGTCTTCTTCAGCTCGGCGTCGGAGGCATCCTTGGACACGCCGAGGACCTTGTAGAAGTCCTTGTCGAACCAATCCTGACTGGCCATGGATCACCTGCCTTCTTCTGTCGTCGCCACGGGGACCCGGCTCAGGCCGGGACCGCCACCGCGACCTTGGCCGCGCGGAGCACGCGTTCGCCGAGCTTGTAGCCCGGCTCGACGACGTCCGCGACGGTCTGTCCGGTGGCGCCCGGTGTGGGGAGCTGGACGATCGCCTCGTGGATGTTCGGGTCGAACGCCTCGCCCTTCTCGCCGATCTGCACGAGCTTGAACTTCTCGAAGCCCCCGCGGATCTTCTGGCCGATGACCTGCATCGGACCCTCGGCGAGGTCACCGTGAGCCTCGGCACGGGTGAGGTCGTCGAGCGCGGGGAGCAGTGCCCGGACGACCTCGGCGATGGCGACCTCGCGGTTGGCCTCGCGGTCACGCTCGACGCGCTTCCGGAAGTTCACCAGCTCGGCCTGCGCACGGAGCATGTCCGCACGCATCTCGGCGACCAGGTCGCGGTCCTCGGTGCTCAGCTTGTCCTCGGCGATGCCGCGGGCGGCGTCGGCGAGCAGGGCCTCGTCCTCCGGGGAGAGGTCGTTCGCCGCGTCCACAGCCGGGCCCCCGGCGGCGGGGCCGTCCGTCGGCACTTCGACGTCGGGCCCCTCCGCCTCGATGAGGTCCTCGGGCTCCTGCGCGTTGGTGGCGTCGCCTTCGACCTGGGGCTCGCTCTCCTCGGGCACGTTGTCCTTGGGATCCGTCATCGTTACTTCTTGTCCTTGTCGTCCTCGTCGTCCACGACCTCGGCGTCGACGATGTCCTCGTCGTCCGCCTGCGCCTGGCCGTCGGCGGTGGGCTGCTCGCCACCGGCCGCGGCGCCCGCGTCCTGCTGCGAGTAGATCGCCTGACCGAGCTTGCCCTGCGACTCGTTGAGCTTGTCGAAGGCGGTCTTCACGGCGTCGTCGTCCTCGCCCGCGAGTGCGGACTTGAGCGCGTCGACGTCGGCCTGCACTTCGGACTTGACGTCCGCGGGGAGCTTCTCGTCGTTCTCCTTGATGAGCTTCTCGATCGAGTAGACGAGCTGCTCGGCCTGGTTGCGGCGCTCGTTGGCCTCGCGACGGGCCTTGTCCTCGGCGGCGTGCTCCTCGGCCTCGCGGACCATGCGCTCGATGTCCTCCTTCGGCAGCGACGAGCCGCCGGAGATGACCATCGACTGCTCCTTGCCCGTGCCCTTGTCCTTCGCGGACACGTGCACGATGCCGTTGGCGTCGATGTCGAACGTGACCTCGACCTGCGGCACGCCACGGGGAGCCGGCGCGATGCCGGTGAGCTCGAAGGTGCCGAGCGGCTTGTTGTCACGGGTGAACTCACGCTCGCCCTGGAAGACCTGGATCGCGACCGACGGCTGGTTGTCGTCGGCGGTCGTGAAGGTCTCGCTCCGCTTGGTCGGGATCGCGGTGTTGCGGTCGATGAGCTTCGTCATCAGGCCGCCCTTGGTCTCGATGCCGAGCGACAGCGGCGTGACGTCGATGAGCAGGACGTCCTTGCGCTCGCCCTTCAGCACACCGGCCTGCAGCGCGGCGCCCACGGCGACGACCTCGTCCGGGTTGACGCCCTGGTTCAGCGACTTGCCGCCGGTCAGCGACTTGACGACCTCGGCCACGGCGGGCATGCGGGTCGAGCCACCGACGAGCACGACGTGCGCGATGTCGTTGACCGAGACTCCGGCTTCCTTGATGACGTCGTTGAACGGCTTCTTCGTGCGGTCGAGCAGATCGGAGGTCATCTGCTCGAACTGTGCGCGCGAGATGGTCTCGTCGAGGTTCAGCGGGCCGTCGGCGGTGAGCGTCAGGTACGGGAGCTGGATGTTCGCCGACATCTGCGACGAGAGCTCCTTCTTGGCCTGCTCAGCCGCTTCCTTCAGGCGCTGCTTGGCGATCTTGTCCGTGGACAGGTCGACGCCGTGCTCGTCCTTGAACTTCTTGACCAGGTGGTCGACGATGCGCTGGTCCCAGTCGTCGCCGCCGAGGCGGTTGTCGCCGGAGGTCGCGCGGACCTGGATCGTGGAGAAGTCGTCGTCCTTGCCCACCTCGAGCAGGGAGACGTCGAACGTGCCGCCACCGAGGTCGAAGACCAGGATGAGTTCGTCTTCCTTGCCCTTGTCGAGGCCGTAGGCAAGCGCGGCAGCGGTCGGCTCGTTGATGATGCGCAGGACGTTGAGGCCGGCGATCTCACCGGCGTCCTTCGTGGCCTGGCGCTCGGCGTCGTTGAAGTACGCCGGCACGGTGATGACCGCGTCGGTGACGTCCTCGCCGAGGTACTGCTCGGCGTCGCGCTTGAGCTTGCCGAGGGTCCGGGCCGAGATCTCCTGCGGCGTGTACTTCTTGCCGTCGATCTCGACGGTCCAGTCGGTGCCGATGTGACGCTTGACGCTGGCGATGGTGCGGTCGACGTTCGTGACGGCCTGGCGCTTCGCGGTCTCGCCGACGAGCACCTCGCCGTCCTTCGTGAACGCCACGATCGACGGCGTGGTGCGCATGCCCTCGGCGTTCGCGATGACGGTGGGCTCACCGCCCTCGAGCACGCTGACGACCGAGTTGGTGGTTCCGAGGTCGATGCCTACTGCACGTCCCATGTGGTGATGCTCCTCTTGCTAGGGGTAAGTCGTTGGACTTGCGTCCGATGGACTCAACTCTACTCGGGACCGCGGCGACGTCAACCCAGGAAGGCAGAAGTTGCGTCGAACCCACTCAACTCCCAGTAAGCAGTGGCGCACCAGTATGTGTATTTCACATGATATTCTGGATGTACATGCCGCGGCGCTCGTCGTCGCCCGCGTGCTTCCCTCCCGCACAGCCGCCGTCGCGCGGCTTGTCCTGAAAGATGCACATGTCTCACAAGAAGAGGGCCTCGACGGCCTTCAAGTCCATCGGCGCGGCCGGGCTGGCCGCCGCCACCATCGTCTCCGGGTTGTCTCTTGGAGTCTCCTCGGCCAGTGCGAGCGCGCGAGAACCAGCCGAGCGGGCAGCCTCGCGCGCGACGGATCTCGGCCGAGTTCCCTTGGTCTGGAAATCAGGCAACTCGTGGTACAGCCTTGTGCGTGACGGGAATTTGAAGCCCACAGCCTACGCAAGCGAAGCTGCGGCAGCCCAGGCGGCGTATTCCGAAACGTTCTTCAACGTGCGACTCAACGATGACGGTACGTTCCGGTTCGTCCAGGGCAGCAACTACTGCGCGTCCGATCAGTACCGCGCCAAGTACGGTACGACTCTATTCGACGCGGACTACGCTTGTGGCAACGGCACTGACACTTGGAGGCTTGCAAGCGGGGGGAAGATCCAGAACACCGCGACGAATCGCTACATCGGGCCGACTGCTTATATCATGCAGAGCAACGGGCACCCCTGGTACTGGATGGGTACCGGAAGCGGGTATCAATTCCCCGGTATCACTGAGCTCGTTGAGGCCGCGAAAACGCGGGCCCTGACTGCGGATGTGTCGTCGGTGGACAATATTGCGAAGTCGGCGGTGGTGTCGGGGACTGCAACGCCGAAGGGCACCGTCACGATCGGCAGCAAGACCGTGAACGTAGATGACAACGGCAAGTGGTCGATGACGGTCGAAGGACTGACGGCTGGTTCGAACTCGCTCACTGCGGTGCAGAAGGTCAACAACGTCAAGGTTGACGAAAAGCCCCTCACGGTGACGATCGTGGAGGGTGGCACCGTCGTCGGTGTCGACCAGGGCCCGGTCGAGTTGACGCGTGGCGAGAGCACGCGGGTGCCGATGGTCGTGCAGAACAACGAGTTCCGGGCCGAATGGGACGGCACGGTCGTCCTGAACGCGCCGGAGGGCACCACGTTCGATGGGCAGACCCGCATCGACGCGGAGTACGGCGGCGCGAGCGGTTCCACCTGGGAGCCGATCACGTCCATGCCGTTGACGAACGGCCGCTTGTCGAACGACGACAAGACGATCACGTTCGACGCAAAGTGGACCTCGGGTCACGGTGCGCCGGAGCAGTACCGGTACATGGTCAACGTCACCGCGGACGAGGACGCCGCTGCGGGTGCGAGCCAGATGGGCTTCGTGTTCGCCGGCAACAGCTCCAAGGGTGGCTTCCGTGCCGAGGGGAAGACGACCACGAACCTCGAGATCGCGCAGCGTGAGCTGACGGCGGCACTCGAATCGGTCGACCACGCTGCCGGCAGCGCGGTCCTCACGGGCACGGCGACGCCGGGTGCAACCATCGCCGTCGGTGAGCAGAGCACTACCGCGAACGAGGACGGCGACTGGAGCCTCGAGGTCACCGGCCTGGAGTCGGGTCCGAACAGCCTGCTCGTGGAGCAGAAGATCGGCGACGACACGGTCGACTCGAAGCCGGTCACGGTCACGATCAACGACGCCGCGATCGTCGGGCAGGACGGCGCAGCTGCAACCCTGCAGCGCGGCGAGACGACGAAAGTCGAGGCGCAGTTCCAGACCAAGGGCGACGTGTCCCGTCCGGATGCGCAGGTGACCTTCACCGCGCCCGAGGGCACCACCTTCGCCGAGGGGCAGAACACCATCGAGGGCTCCTACAAGCGGCCCGGTGAGGACTGGACGAACCGTTCCGCCACCCTCACCAACGGCGACCTGTCGATGGACGGCAAGACCTACACCTTCACGTTCAAGCCGACCAGCAGCACGTGGACCCTGCCGGACGCGTCGCTGCTCCGTTGGAGCATCGAGGTCGAGACGCCAGCGGAGATCGCAGACGGAACGCCCTCGATGACGACCACGCTCGCCGGTACGGCGGTCGAGGGGTCGTTCGACACGTCCAGCACCACCGCGACGACCATCGCCGCTCCGCTCACGGCGGCGGTGGACTCCGTGGACGACGACGCAATGTCCGCGGTCGTCTCCGGGACCGCCACGAAGGGTGCCGAGGTCTCCATCGGTGACCAGCGCACCACCGCCGACGAGACGACGGGCGCCTGGAGCATCACTGTCACCGGTCTGGAGGACGGCGACAACGAGCTCACCGTCGTCCAGAAGGTCAACGGCGTCGAGGTCGACCGCAAGACCGTCACCGCCACGGTCGAGCGCGACACCGAGCTCGCGCCGATCACCCTCTCGGGCCCGGCTTCGGTCACTCCGGGGCGCTCGAACACGTTCACCGGCACCGGTGAACCCGGCGCGACCTACCGCGTGCTCAACGTCTCCGGGACGCAGATCGTCCCCGGCACGCTGGACATCGACGAGAACGGTAGCTGGACGTTCAACCGCGTCGTCTCCAACGGCGCACCGAACTTCCGCTTCGTGATCGAGCAGACCAAGAACGGCAAGACCACGAAGTCCGAGCTGTTCACGATCAACGCCGCGGCGCTCACCCCCGTGACCGTCACGACGCCGGAACGGGTCACTCCGGGTCGCTCGAACACCTTCACCGGCACCGGTGAGCCCGGCGCGACCTACCGGGTGCTCAACGTCTCCGGCACCCAGATCGTCCCCGGCACGTTCGAGATCGATGCCCAGGGCAACTGGACGTTCAACCGGGTCGTCTCCAACGGCGCACCGAACTTCCGCTTCGTGATCGAGCAGACCAAGAACGGCCAGACCGAGAAGTCCGAGCTGTTCACGATCGCCGCCGCGGACTTCGCTCCGGTGACCGTCGCCAACCGTTCCGTCACCCCCGGTGTCGTGAACACCTTCTCCGGCACCGGTGAGCCCGACGCGAGCTACCGCGTGCTGAACGTCTCCGGCACGCAGATCGTCCCCGGCACGTTCGAGGTGGACGGGCAGGGCAACTGGACCTTCGACCGCGCGGTCTCCCGCGGTGCGACCGAGTTCCGGTTCGCCCTCGAGCTGACCAAGAACGGCAAGACCGAGCGCAGCGAGCTCTTCACGCTGCCGGCCGACACCAAGTAGCACCCCGGCCCCTCCCGTCCACGAGACGGGAGGGGCCTCCCTTCTTCCGCACGGCGTCAGCGCCGAACGAACTCCTCGGAGAGGAAACCCGATGAACACCACGCTCCGCCGCGGCCTCGCCGCAGCATCCATCGCCCTCGTCGCCGCGATCGGCGTCACGGCGTGCAGCTCGTCCGAAGCGAAGGACCCGAAGCCGACGGCCTCGAGCACGACGAAAGCGGCTGAGACCGTCTACAACGAGTGCATCGACGGTGCGGTGCAGCTCTGGGACGAGAACGCCGACTCCGACGAGACGATCACGACTGACGACTGCGCTGCGGCGAACCTCATCAGCTCCGACCGCACGTACGCGCTCGGCTCGGTCGGGACCATCACCGTCGAGGCCAGCAACGCCACCATCACCGTGTCGTCGACCAAGAAGGTCTTCTTCAGCGGCTCGAACAACACCCTCACCTACAACGGGGAGGCGCCCGAGGTCGACGACCAGGGGAAGGGGAACACCATCACGGCAGCCGGCTGAGTCCGACCGCCGACGGCACCGAGGAGGGGACGGGAGCAGTCTTCCCGTCCCCTCCTGCGCGCCGTATTGTTCTTTCAGATGTGATGTTTTACACTGGTGCCACAACCGGACCGGAGGCTCCTCTTGAACTACCTCGCCGTCATCCGCGCCCTCCTCTCGGGCTGGTGGATCATCGCCGGTGCAACGCTCCTCGGAGCTGGCGTATCGATCGTCATCACGAGCGTCACCCCGCCCACGTACGAAGCGTCGACCTCGTACTACGTGTCCGTTGCCGGCGACACCTCGGCTTCCGCGGGCGAGATCGCGCAGGGATCGAACGCGGCGCAGCAGAAGATCAAGTCCTACACGCAGCTCGCGACCTCCCCCCGGGTGCTGCAGGGCGTCATCGACGAGCTCGGCCTCGACGCCACCCCGGCGGCACTCGCCTCCCGAGTCACGACATCGGTCGACACCGGCACCGTGATCATCCGGATCGCCGTGCAGGACGGGTCCGCCGACGCCGCGGCCAGGATCGCCGAACGGATCGGCAAGAGCCTCGCAGCGGTGGTGCAGCAGATCGAGCCGGCCGGCGCCGACCGGGCGCCGTCCGTCAGACTGGAGGAGGTGACCCCCGCGACCCGTCCGCTGAGCCCCGTCGCCCCGAAGAAGGCCACAGACCTCGCCCTCGGCCTGTTCGGTGGTCTGGCAGTGGGCGCGGCCCTCGCGTTGCTCCGCGCCGCGGTCGACACGCGCGTCCGCTCCGGCGAGGACCTCGAAGGCGACGTCCCGCTGGTCGGTGACATCGCATTCGACGCCGATGCCGCCCGGCACCCGCTGATCATCCGAGACGAGGTGAACTCGGCGCGGTCGGAGGCGTTCCGCAGCCTCCGGACGAACATCCAGTTCCTGCGGACCAGTGGGGCACCGACCATCGCCGTCACCAGTGCGCGTCCGTCCGAGGGCAAGACGACCACCACCGCCAACCTCGGGATCGCTCTGAGCAAGAGCGGCATGCGGACGGTCATCGTCGACGCCGACCTCCGCCGCCCGAACGTCGCTGCCGTCATGAACGTCGAGGGCGCCGTCGGGCTCACCGACCTGCTCGTCGGTCGCGTCGAACTCGTCGACGTCCTGCAGGACTGGGGGCTGGACGGCCTCTCGGTCCTGCCCGCCGGCACGATCCCCCCGAACCCGAGCGAACTGATCGGGTCCGAGGCGATGGCGCGCGTCCTCGCCGAGCTGGCCGCCGACCACGACGTCGTCCTGGTCGACACGCCACCGGTCCTCGCCGTCACCGACTCCGCGCTCGTCAGCACGCTCGTGTCCACGACGCTGCTCGTCACCGCCGCCAACCAGACGAAACGGTCCGACGTGCGACTCGCGATCGAGGCGCTGGCGCGCGTCGGCCAGCAGGTCGACGGCGTCGTCCTCACCAAGACCAAGCACAAGGCATCCCGAAGCGCGTACTACCGCTCGGAGTACACGAGCACCCGCACTGCCGAACGATGACGAGGATCCGACCCATGCACTCCCCCAGCCGCAGACGCACCCTCCGTGCGAAGCGCTTCTCCGACATCATCGGCGCTTCGCTCGCGCTCGTCGCACTCGCTCCGGTGCTCGCCGTCGTCGCCGTCCTGGTCGCGGCTCGGCTCGGTCGTCCGGTGCTGTTCCGGCAGCCCCGCCCCGGGCTGCACGGCAAGACGTTCACCATCCTGAAGTTCCGGACGATGCTCGAGCTGGACCCCGTGGCAGGGCTCGTCAGCGACAGCGACCGGCTCACGCCGTTCGGTTCCTTCCTGCGGTCGACGAGCCTCGACGAGCTCCCCAGCCTCTGGAACATCCTGCGGGGCGACATGAGCTTCGTCGGCCCCCGCCCGACCCTCTGCCGCTACCTCGAGCTGTACACCGCCGAGGAGTCACGCCGACACGACGTCCTGCCCGGTCTGACCGGTCTCGCCCAGGTGCGCGGCCGCAACGCGCTCCCGTGGCCCGAGCGACTGCGGTCCGACGTCGAGTACGTCGACACGGTGACGCTCGGCCTGGATCTGCGCATCCTGCTCCGCACGGTCGTCATCGTGCTCCGCCGCGAAGGGATCGCCGCGCCGGGTCACGTCAGCTCCGACGTCTTCGAGGGCACCGCCGCGATGACGGGTCGTTCCCGGTGAGGACCGTCTGGATCGTCAACCACTACGCGCACCACCGCGAGCGGGACGGCCGCGCGACCCGACACCAGCACCTCGCCGCGGGTCTGACCGAGCACGGTTGGCGCACGGTGGTCATCGCCGCCGGCACGGACCACCCCTCCGGCCGCTCCCACCTGCACGGGACGACGCTGCGCGAGCGCTGGACGGGCGACGGGTACGAGTTCTGCTGGCTCCGCGGAGTCGACCACCGTGGCGCTGGAGCCCGCCGAGCGATCCGTCGCATCGCCGACATCGGCTTGTTCACCGCGCTGCTGCTCCGACCTGCTTCACTCCGAGGGCTCCCCCGACCGGACGTCGTGATCGGTGGCTCCTTCCATCCCCTGGCCGCGTGGGGCGCCTCGGTGCTCGCACGACGGATGGACGTGCCGTTCGTCTTCGAACCGCGCGACCTCTGGCCGGAGTCAGCCCTCGGGCTGGCGGGCATGACCGAACGGCACACGGTGGTCCGGCTGCTCCGACGGCTGGAACGGGCCGTCGTCCGTCGGGCAGCGCACATCGTCTCCCCGCTCGAGGGCGTCGGCCGGTACTACGCCGACCGCGGTCAGCCCACGCCCTTCACCTGGGTCCCGAACGGTGTCGCGCTCGACGAGCGAGCCGACGAACTCGACGCACCCGAAGAGCCCTCGGACGAGCCCGACTCCGCACTCGCGCCCGCGCCCGATGACGACCGCTTCACGGTCACCTACATCGGCTCGATGGGGCCGGCGAACGCGCTCGAAGCCGTCCTCGACGGCTTCGACCTCGCCGCCCGCCGGGCCGCCGCGCGCGGCGGCCCACGTCTGGTGCTCCGCATGGTCGGGGACGGATCGGACGTCAGCGCGCTCCGGGAACGCGCGTCGCGCCTCCCGGCCGGCGCCGACGTGATCTGGGATGGACGGGTGCCGCAGGACGACGCCCGCCGCATCGGACGCCGGGCGGACTGCCTGGTCGTCAACATGCACGACCTCCCGCTCTACCGACACGGCGTCTCGATGAACAAGCAGTACGAGTACATGCTGCTCGGCCGTCCGTTGCTCGTCGGAGCACCCGTCACGCTCGAACCCGTGGTCGCTTCGGCCAGCGGTCTGCACGTCCGGCCGGACGACCCCGAGGCGATCGCCGAGGGCATCCTCGCGCTCGCGACGATGCCCGCCGCCGAACGCGAGGCCATGGGTGCCCGCGGCCGCGACCACGTCGTCCGCGAGCACGACTACCGCCGGCTGGCCGGCGTCCTGGCCGGCGTCCTCGACGACACCGTCGCCGCCTGACCGTCCCCTCCCCCGTCCTGTCCTGTCCCGTCCGAGGAACCCCGAGCATGCTCCCCGACATCGTCCACGTCTCCAGCGCCCACCCCTGGGTCGACAACCGCGTCCACCTGCGGGAAGCCAGGGCAGCCGCCGACGCCGGCTACCGCGTCCGGCTCATCGCGGTCGAATCCGACCTCGACGCGCCGCCCACGTCCGTCGAGCTGGTCCGGATCCCCCGGCGTTCCCGGGTCCGGCGCATGGTCGTGTCGACGACGCAGGCACTCACCCTCGCGCTGCGGTCGCGCGCCCGGGTGGTGCACCTGCACGATCCGGAGCTCATCTGGACCATCCCGGTGCTCCGGCTGGCCGGTCGCACCGTCGTCTACGACGCGCACGAGGACCTGCCTGACCAGGTCTGGGGCAAGGACTACCTGACCCACCGGCAGCGTGCCGTGTTCGCGTGGCTCTCGCACGGGCTGCTCCGCGTGGCCGGGACCGCGAACCGGGTGGTCACCGCCACCGAGTGGACCGGACGCCGGTTCCCGGCGCCGCGCCGGATCGCGATCCACAACTTCCCCTTCGCGCGTCCAGAGGACGACGCCCAGGTCGGCCTGGAGGCGCGGCCCGCCCTGGTCGCGCACGTCGGGGTCCTGAGTCACGACCGCGGCATCGACGTGCTCGCGTCCGTCGTCGAGGAACCGTCGTTCCCGGCGGGATGGCGGATCGAGATGGTCGGATCGATCGACCGGGCGACGTCGACGGAGCGGTTGCGTGCCGCCGAAGCCACCGGCCGGGCTGTGCACGGTGGCGTCGTCGGCCCGCTGGAAGCGCGCGACCTGCTCCTGCGGGCTCGGATCGGCGTGGTCCCGTTCCGCCGGACGCCCGTCAACGACCAGATCTTCCCGACGAAGCTGTTCGAGTACCTCGCGGCCGGACTCGCGGTCATCGCCACCGACGTGCCTCTGTGGCGGCACCTGTTGCGCGGTGTCGAGTGCGTGACCTTCGTTCCGGCCGACGATCCCACTGCCATCGCGGAGGCGATCCGCCGGTACGCGGACGACCCCGCGCTCCTCGAGCGACACGGGGCCGAGGCCCGGCGGGCCGCCGCACGGTTCAGCTGGGCGCCGGAGGCCGAGCGTCTGGTCGCGATGTACGACGACCTCCTGCCCGGCGTCCGCGCAGCACGACCGACGCCGACGGCAACCCCGTGACGCGGGCGACGATCGACCGCGGCGAGCTCGCCCGTCCGGTGGGACGGGTGATCAGCGTGTTCATCGCAGTCGGGCTCCTCGGCCTCACGATGAACTGGATCTCGGCGAACCTCGTCGCGCCGATCTTCTCGTACTTGGGGTACGGCTACGTCCCCGCGACCTGGCAGGCGCTGCTCGTCGTCATCGTCCTGACGACCGGGGTGGCGCTCACGCTCCCCCGGGTGCTCGTCCGCCCGTCGCACGTCGTGCTCTGGACGATCTTCGTCGTGTGCGTCAGTCCGACGATGATCATGAGCATCTCGACCGGGTACGTGTCCACCGCCACGGCGATCGCGCTGAGTGCCGCGGTCGGGACGGCCTTCGCACTGGTCAGCCTCGCCACTCCGAGCGGCGCGACTGCTCCGGAAGCCCGGGTCGAGCGGGCGGACGACGTGCTGGTCATCGGTGCGCGACGGATCGACCGTGGCACGCTCACGTGGCTGGTGTGCGGCCTCTACTCCCTCGTCACGTACGGCCTGATGGCGGCGACGGTCGGCATCCACATTCGTTTCCTGGCGCTCGACGACATCTACGAGGTGCGTGCCGACTACTCGGCAGACGTCGGGACCGGCGGTGCCCTCGGGTACCTGCTGACCGGTCAGGCGTACGTGATCAACCCGCTGGTCCTGGCGCGGGGCATCTTCCGTCGGCGCCCGTCCCTGGTGGTCCTCGCCCTCGCCGGGCAGTTCCTGCTGTACTCGAGCACCGGGTTCAAGGCGGTCCTGTTCTCGTTCATCGCCGTCCTCGGCATGGCCGTGCTGTTCCGGGGTACGAAACCGGCGCGGTCGCTCGCCTTCCTCACTGCGCCCCTCGCGATCATGATCGTCTCCGCGGTCGCCGACGAGGTGCAGGGCGGCATCACCTGGACGTCGGTGTTCACCCGTCGGTTCATGCTGACGCCGGGGCTGCTGTCCTCGGTCTACGTCGACTACTTCTCCGACAACCCCATCGCACGCTACGGGTACTCGTTCCTCAGCCCCTGGATCGAGTACCCGTACGACCTGCCGCCGCCGAAACGGATCTCCGACTACCTGGTGCCCGGGTCGGTGGGCTACGCGAACGCCAACCTGTTCGCCGACGGGTTCGCGAACCTGGGCTGGATCGGGATCTTCGTCGCGGCGGCTGCACTGTTCGTCTGGCTTCGGTTCCTGGACGGTGCGAGCCGGGGGCTCCCGATGCGGGTCGCGGCGATGGCGGTGGTGATGCCGAGCATCATGCTGTCCAACACGTCCATCTTCACGGCGATGCTCTCGCACGGGCTGCTGATGGGGACGCTGATCCTGCTGATCGCCCCGCGCAGTGGCTGGGAGCGGGCCGCGCCCAGACGGCGCCCCACCATCCTGGGCGACGATCGGCTGCGAGCACGATCCCGGGCCGGCCGCCGCTCGGCGCTGGCGGGCGAAGCACCCGCACCCGCGCTGTCACAGGGGCCGGCATCGATGCTGCTCCGCGCGCTGCCGGGGCAGGGCGCTGGGCGCCGCGATGCTGCAGCACGTGCACGGACCGACCGGCGGAAGGTGCCCGGGCGTCGGGCAGCTCAGCCCTCGCGGATCCGGAGCACCGCGCCGGCACCCGCCACGACCGCGGTCGTCGTCGCGGCCCAGTCGTTGTCCACGAGCACCAGGTCGTTGGCCGTCTGACGGCACAGCACCCCGTAGACGGCACCGCTCTCGACACTGCCCTCGTACCGGTTCCCCACCAGGTGCCCGCGGTTCTCGGTGGCGCGGATGTCGATCGCGACCGATGCGGCAGTGCCCTGTCGCCGCAGCCCCGCGATCCGGTTGCCGACGAGCGTGATGCCGTCGTTCGAGTGGTACAGGGAGAGCCCGCGACGGACTCCACCCGGGCAGTGGTTGTGCGCGACGATCAGGTGCCGCGTCAGGTAGACGAGGACGGCCCCGTCGCGGTCACCGTCTCCGTACCCCGACACCGTGTTGCGGAGGACGATGCCGTTCGCCCGTTCGGCGGGGTCGCCGACGGTCTCGCCCGCGCCGCGGATGACGATGCCGGACCCGGGGCCGGACGTCGTCCGGCGGACGACGTTGTCGATGACCGAGCAGTCGAGGGGCGCGTACTTCGTGGCACCGGCGTTCGACTCGTCCTTCGAGGGGACGACGGCGATCCCCACCCGGCAGTTCTCCACGAGGTTGCGGAGGATCGCGATGGACTGCCCGCCGTGGGTGTCGATGCCCTCCCACGCGGGGACGTCGGAGACGTGGTTGTCCGCGATGACGACCCGGGCCGAACGCGGTGCGCCGAGGAGCCCGGTGGTGGTCGCGCGGACGGCTTCGATGCCGTACGAGTTCAGGTAGGGCGCAGGCTGGGTCACCCGGGCGATGCGGTTGCCACGCACCGTGCCGTCGGTGCAGGAGAACATGAGCACTCCGGCGTAGCCGACGTCGGCGATGACGCAGTCCGCGACGGTGAACGCGGCGCAGTGGTCGAGGAGGACACCGTCGTGGGAGAAGTCGCGGATGTCCGCGCCGAGGATCCGCACGTCGTGGAACGGCCGTGTGACGGTGCCGACGACGTGGACACCCCGACCGAGCCCGGAGTGGTCCGACCCGGAACCACGGAGGACCGCGTCGATGACGGTGACGTCCGACGCAGCGACGACGAGCACGTCGATGTCGCGCGTGGTGGAGAGCGATCCGCCGACGAACCGGATCGTCATCGCGCGGTCGATCCGCAGCGGCTCGGACAACACCCAGTGCCGGGTCACGACGAGCACAGCACCCGCGTCGGTGGCCGCGACGGCGTCCTGCAACCGGGCGACCCCGGCGTCGGTCACCATCCGGGCCGTGTCCGCCGGCGCGGGAGTCGAGCGTCCGGACGCGGCGGCCGACCGGGTTCCGGTGGCGAGCAGCGCTGCGGGGATCGCTCCGGCCGCGCCGAACAGCGCACCCCGTCGGCTGACGACCGACCGGGGTGTCGGGAGCGGCGTCACCGCCCGACGGCTTCCGGCATCGGCGGAGCGCCGGACAGCGACCGGTACAGGTCGAGCAGGACGTGCTCTTCGTGGTCCCACCGGAAGCGTTCGAGCACCAGGGCGCGGCCGGCTTCGGCGTGCCGCCGCAGCAGCTCAGGATCGCTGTCGTACCGGCGGAGCGCGGCCACGACGGACTCCGGGTCACCCGGTGGCACCCACGTCGCGCAGTCGGCGCCGTCGAGCAACTCGCGCCAGAGCGGGACGTCGGTCGCGACGACCGCCAGTCCGGCCGCCAGGTACTCGAACAGCTTGGTGGGGATCGACGCCGCGTAGGCGGGCGTCGGCAGGAGTGGGAGGAGCCCGACGCGGGCGGTCACCAACAGGTCGCGGGCCGCGTGCGGGGCCAGGACGCCCCGGTGGTCGATGCGCCCGGTGTCGACCAGTGCGTCGAACGCACCGCGGTCGACCGCCGAGTCGATCGGACCGGCGGTGACCACGCGCCAGCCGTCCGGGAGCCCGGGTGACGCCGCGACCCCGGTCAGGACGTCGATTC
The DNA here is from genome assembly GCF_903970855.1 of Curtobacterium sp. ME12. Taxonomy (NCBI): domain Bacteria; kingdom Bacillati; phylum Actinomycetota; class Actinomycetes; order Micrococcales; family Microbacteriaceae; genus Curtobacterium; species Curtobacterium sp. ME12. The sequence goes on along the minus strand of NZ_CAJCKD010000003.1, from coordinate 54,520 downwards.
CCCGGTCGCGGCTCATCGAGCCGAGGTAGACGGCCACCTGACCACGAGCAGCGGCTGGCGGGGCGTCGGTGTCCTGGGCACGGAGCCGTGGGACGTTCCGGACCAGGACGGTCCGGTCGGCGCGGAAGCGGCGTGCGATGGTCGGCGTCGCGGCCACCACGGTGCGTGACCGGCGTGCCAGGGCCACTGCGGCGTGCGCCGCCACTGTGCTGCCACGGCGGGCGACGGGGCCGAGGTACTCCTTGCCCCGCACCTGCTCCGGCAGGTCTTCGTGGGCGTCGTACACCACCGTCCGGTGCAGCACCCGCAGGAGCGGGAGCGCCCAGAGCAGTTCGGGGTCGTGCAGGTGCACGATCGGCGCCCGTGACGAGAGTGCCGCCCCGATGACCTGCACCGAGGACACCAGGACCCGTCGCCCGCGACGCCGAGCCGGGATGCGTCGGACGTAGACCCCCGTCTCGGGGTCGGGGAGGTGCCAGTCCGGATCAGGGCCGGCACCGGCGGCAGCGACGGCGACCAACGCCGTGCGGTACCCGGCACGCGCCGCGCTCGCCGCAGCACGGAGGTGCACTCGGTTGTCGGTCCACGGGTGGGCGCTCGAGACATGGACGATGTCGAACGGGCGGGGTCGAGGGGCCATGCAGCGAAACTACGGGGCGGCCCGGCCCCGCGCGAGTTATCTACATGTTGCATTCCAGCGGACCGGTCCGCTCACGGCACCACACCGAGCATCTCGTCGTGCTGGCGGGTCGCTCGCACCACGAGCAGCAGGACCGCCGCGTAGGAGACGGTCATCGCCGAGGCGAGCGCGACGAGCACGACCGGCATCGGGGCCCCGAGCACGGAGGGCGCGAGCACCGCGGCGGCGCACACCACGAGACGCGATGCGTCCCACGTCAGCTGCGCACCCTGCCGCTGCAGCATCGACAGCACCTGCGTGACCGGCGATGCGGCGACCTGGACCGCGAACGCCGGGACGAGGACCTGCGCGTAGGTGCCGGAGACCGCCCACTCCGCACCGAACACGGTCGAGAACACGGCGGGTCCGAGCAGCACGACGACGAGTACCGCGACCGCACCCGCGGTGGCGAGACGCACGACGAGCCGCAGGACGAGCCGGCGCACCGGATCACCCGACCGGATGCGGAGTCCGAACGCCCCGGCGGCGTACTGCGCGGTGGCGTCGGCGACCATGCCGACCGGAGCACCGAGCACCCGCATCGTGAGGGCGACGAAGCCTGCGGCGACGCTGCCGTGCAGCGCCGCGATGAGCAAGCCGGGCGCCTGCTGGCCGACGACGTTCAGCATCGAGGACCACGGCGTGATGACGAGGAACCGCCGGTGGTGACGGGCGGCGGCCGTGAGCGACCGAGGGGTGGTCCGCTCGGCGTCGCCTCGCCGGAACCGGACCATCCCGAGCACGGCCGCGATCCGGCCCACCGCCAGGCCGCCCACCAACCCGACCGGACCCGCCGCGGCCATCGCCAGGTTCCAGACGGACTGGCCGATGCCCTGGCAGGCGTTGCGCACGGCGATGGACCGGTGCTGCTGCCGCCGCGCGAGCACGGCGGAGGCGATCCGTTGCGCCCCCACCGCGACGACCGTCACGGGGACCGTCCACCACAGGTCCTCGAGGGCCGGTGCGGTGAACCACCGTGCTGCGTCGCCGCGGAGGACCCAGGCGACCCCGGCGGTGCCGACGCCGACGACCAGCGTCGAGAACAGACCGAGTGCGACCAGCGCGCTGGTCGTCGCCCGGTCGTGCGCGACGACCAGTGCACGGTCGGTGCCGAGCGTCGCACCGGCTCCGAGGATGCTCGCGACCGCTGTGACGACCGCGAGCGTGCCGAAGTCCGCCGGGGTGTAGAGCCGCGTCAGCAGCGGTGAGATCGCCACGACCAGACCCTGGCCGAGGACCGTGCCGACGAGGATCGTCGCGATCGCCGGGAGCCGCCGTCGTGGCGAGGACCGCACGGCGTCAGGCCACGGGGACCACGGGCGGCGCACCGATCGCGGTCACCGTGGTGGATGCCCACCGTTCGACGTCGAGGACCCGTCGTCCGTCGACGACCGTGCGGACGCCGGGGAGCCGGGACTCGTCCCACGTCGCGTACTCGGCGTGGTCGGCCTGCACGACCGCCGCGTCCACCGGTTCACCGTCGGCGTGGGGCTCGAAGCCGAGACCGCGGAGTTCGACGTCGGAGTACAGGGGGTCGGACACGGTCACCACTGCGCCGTGCGCCCGGAGCGCGTCGACGGTGCCGAAGACCCCGGAGAACGCGGTCTCCTTCACGCCGCCACGGTAGGCGGCACCGAGGACGACGACCCGCTGGCCCCGCAGGTCCCCATGCAGGCGCCCGAGGAGGTCGACCGCGTGGGCCGGCATCGCGGCGTTCCTGGCACGAGCGGCACGGACGACCGTGGCTTCCGGGTCGTTCCAGAGGTACAGCCGCGGGTACACCGGGATGCAGTGACCGCCGACCGCGATCCCGGGACGGTGGATGTGGCTGTACGGCTGGGAGTTGCACGCGTCGATGACCGCGGCGATGTCGATGGACTGCCGTTCGGCGAACCGGGCGAACTCGTTCGCGAGCGCGATGTTGACGTCGCGGTAGGTGGTCTCGGCGAGCTTCGCGAGCTCGGCGGCCTCGGCGGTGTGGAGGTCCCAGACGCCGTTCGGCCGGCCGAGGTCGTCGCGCTCGTCGAACTGCAGCACCGCTTCGTAGAACGCCCGGCCGCGCGCCGAGCCCTGGTCGGAGAGACCACCGACGAGCTTCGGGTAGCGCCGGAGGTCGGCGAACACCCGGCCGGTCAGGACCCGCTCCGGCGAGAAGACGACGTGGAAGTCCTGCCCCTCGAGGAGTCCGGAGCGGGCCTCGAGCCGGGGTGCCCAGCGACCACGGGTCGTACCGACCGGCAGCGTCGTCTCGTACGCGACCAGGGTGCCGGGTCGCAGGTGGTCGCCGATCGTGTCGGTGGCGGCGTCCATCCAGCCGAAGTCGGGGATGCCGTCGGCGTCCACGAAGAGGGGCACGACGACCACGACGACGTCGGCGCCGGGGATCGCTGCCGCGGCGTCCGTGGTCGCACGGAGCCGCCCCGCGGGGACGACCTCACGCAGGCCGTCGGCGAGCCCGTGCTCGCCGGGGAACGGCTCGGTCGCGGCGTTCACCGCGTCGACCACCCCGCTCGCGACGTCGAGACCCGTGACGCGGGCACCGGACCGTGCGTACTGGACGGCGAGCGGGAGCCCGATCTTGCCGAGACCGACGACGACGACGTTCATGCTGCTGCTCCTTCGGCGTCCGTGCCGAGCTGCACGGTCTGCTGGATCCGCGAGGACTCGAGGACGGCCTCGGCGACGAGCACCGTCCGGAGGCCGTCGCGGAGGGTGACGATGTCCGACGGCCGCCCGAGCACGGCGTCGCGGAACGCCTCGTGCTCGACCAGGAGCGGCTCGCGCTTGCTGATGGCGAACCGGGTGCTGGCCCCCTCGGACACACCCCGGAACGCGGCGACCTGGTCCCACTCGGTCTGGACCGTGCCGTTCTCGTGGAAGGTCAGGTCGGCGGTGAGGGTGTCGGCGACGAACGTGCCGCGGTCACCGGTGACGATCAACAGGCGCTCCTTGTACGGGGTGAGCCAGTTCACGAGGTGCGAGGTCAGCGTGCCGTCGGCCAGGCGACCGGCGACGGTGACGAGGTCCTCGTGGGGGCGCCCGCTCTTGGTCCCCGCGAGCGCACCGACGTGGACGAACGGTGACCGGGCGATCCACGACGTCGAGTCGATGTCGTGCGTGGCGAGGTCCTTCACGACGCCGACGTCCGCGATCCGTGCGGGGAAGGGCCCCTGTCGACGCGTGACGATCTGGTAGACGTCGCCCAGCTCGCCGGCGTCGAGCCGCTGCCGCAGTGCCTGCAACGCCGGGTTGTACCGCTCGATGTGCCCCACCGCGCCGACGAGTCCGGCGCGGTCGAACGCGCCCACGAGGCGCGCCGCAGCCGGACCGTCGACCGCGACGGGCTTCTCGATCAGGGCGTGCACCCCCGCCGCGGCGAGTTCCAGACCGACGGCCTCGTGGTGCGCCGTGGGCACCGCGACGACCGCGGTGTCGAGGCCGAGCGCGATGAGCTCCCCGACCGACCGGACGACCGGCACGCCCTGGGCGACGTCGTGCTGGTCACCGAGGGCATCGGCGACGCCGACGAGTTCGACCCCCTCGAGCGACCGGAGGACCCGGGCGTGGTGCCGCCCCATCATCCCGAGGCCGATCACCCCGGCCCGCAGCACGCCGCTCATCGTCCGGCCCCGGCGAGGGTGTTGACGGCCTCGACGACCCGGTCGAGCTGCGAGAGCGTGAGGGTCGGGTACACCGGCAGCGCGAGTACCTCGGACGCCGCACGCTCCGTCTCGGGCAGGTCGAGGTCGTGCCCGAACGACGGGAGCCGGTGCACGGGGGTCGGGTAGTAGACGCCGGAGCCGATCCCGAACTCGGAGCGGAGGGCGGCCGCGAAGCCGTCGCGGTCCGAGGGCACCCGTACGACGTACTGGTGGAAGACGTGCTCTGCCCGCGGATCGGTCGTCGGCGTCACCACGCCGTCGAGCTCGCGGCTGAAGTAGGCGGCGTTCGCCTGCCGCTGCGCGGTCCACCCCAGGACCTTGCGGAGCTGCACGCGCCCGATCGCGGCGTGGATGTCGGTCATCCGCGCGTTGAAGCCGATGACCTCGTTCGCGTAGCGCTGCTCCATGCCCTGGTTGCGCAGCAGCCGGAGCATGCGGTCGACCGCGGCGTCGCGGGTCGAGACCATGCCCCCTTCGCCGGCGGTCATGTTCTTGGTGGGGTAGAGGCTGAACGCCGCGGCGTCGGACGAACTGCCGACGCGCGTGCCCGCCCACCGGGCTCCGTGCGCCTGCGCAGCGTCCTCGACCACGAGCAGGTCGTGTTCCTCGGCGATGCGCGCGATCGCGGTCATGTCGGCCGGGTGTCCGTAGAGGTGCACCGGCATGACCGCCCGGGTCGCCGGGGTGACCGCAGCGCGGACGGCGGCCGGGTCGACGCAGTAGGTCAGGGGATCGATGTCGACGAACACCGGCTCGGCGCCGACGAGTCGGACGGCATTGGCCGTGGCGGCGAAGGTGAACGACGGCACGATGACCTCGTCACCCGGACCGATGCCGAGCGCGACGAGCGCCAGGTGCAGTGCAGCGGTGCCGCTGTTGACCGCGGTGACCGAGGCTCCGGCGACGAGGACGTCGCCGAACTCGCGCTCGAAGGCGGCGACCTCGGGGCCCTGCGCGAGACCACCCCCTTCGAGGACGGCATCGACGGCGCGGCGTTCTTCGAGGCCGATGAGGGGCTTCGCCGCGGGGATGAGTTCGAGTGTGGTGGTCAACGGATCGCCTCGATCGTGTCGGTGGTCTCGGAGTGGAGGAAGCGGTCACCGGTCTCGGTGCAGACCAGCGTGTGGTCGTCGACCTGTGCCAGCCGTCGGCCGGTCCGGCTCACCCAGCCGATGCGGCGCGCGGGGACCCCGGCGACGAGCGCGTGGTCCGGGACGTCGTGGACGACGACGGCGCCGGCCGCGACCATCGCCCACCGGCCGATGCGGATGGGGGCGACGCAGAGCGCCCCGGCCCCGATCGACGCACCGTGCTCGACGACGACGGCCGTGGGCCGCCAGTCGTCGGCGTCCTGCACGGAGCCGTCCGGGTTGATCGCCCGCGGAGTGTTGTCGTTGGTGAGGACGGCACCGGGTCCGATGAAGACTCCGTCGCCGACGACCGCCGGTCCGTAGACGAGAGCCCCGTTCTGGACCTTGCAGCGAGCACCGATGCGGACCCCGGCTCCGATCGTGACGCCGCGACCGACGAGGGTCTCGCTGCCGACGGACGCGTGCGCCTCGACGTGGGAGTCGTCCCAGATGCGGGCTCCGGGAGCGACGTCCGCCGAGGGCGACACGACCGCTGCCGGGGCGATGAACGCCGTCGGGAGGGTGGGACTGGGGGTCATGGGTGCGCTTCCGGATCAGGCGCGGCGGGACCTCCGCTGCCGGACCACCATACGATATACTGGTACGACATATCAAGCGTGATGATCACGAGTGCCAGGGGTTCGCGCCCCCGCCCGGCAGCCGGACGCCGGTAGTGTCGTCCCGTGCGATGGAGTCGAGTGAACTGGCCCTCCGTTGGCTACGTCTCCCTCGAGGACTTCGACGGCCAGCGCGAACACGTGACCCGGTTGCTCGAGGACGCCCCACCCACGGTCGCCGCGCTCCTGACCGTCAAGTGGACCGACTCACGGGTCGAACGCTGGGTCGTGGAGTCCGCCGACGCCGTCGTCGACCCGGACGCCGACGAGGACGACGTGACGACACCCGTCGACCTGCCGGGGCACGGTGTGCCCGACCCGGTCGTCGTGCACGCCGACATCGTGGTGCGCAACGACGAGGTCCTCGACACCTCGGACGGCCTGTGGCGCCGCTGGAACCACGCCAGGGTGTCGCTCCGACTCCGGGACGCCGTCATCGACCCGCCGGGCATCGACGCCGCAGCACTGCTCGCCGGTGACGCGCACGTCGCCCGGGGCGAGCTCGAGTACCTGAACGAGCACGACGCCTGGGAGCTCCGCCTGCTGATCTCCCCCGTCGGCGAGGTCGCGATCCGGTTCCGGGGCGTCCGGGTGGCGATCCGGAGCGTCGCCGAGAGCGTGTACGCCGGCCTCGAGGCGCGCCCGGCACGCGGCTGGCACGGCCCGGTACCGGACGGCTGGGTCGAGTGGACGACCGAGGTGGTGCGGGCAGCGGCCTCCGGCGACCTCGGCGGACTGCACCTGGCCGACGACGCGAGCGACGTCGACGACGTCGACCCCCGCTGGGGCTTCGCCCCGCTGCACGCCGCCGCGTGGTTCGACCACCCCGAGATGCTCGAGGAACTCCTGCGCCGCGGCGCGACCCTGCAGCTGGAGGACACCGAGGGGCGGACGCCGCTGACGCTGGCGATCGACCGCGACGCGCGACGGGCGGTCGACGTGTTGGTCGGAGCGGGTGCCGACCTGGAGGCCCGTGACGGCGACGGCAACACCCCGATCGTCCGCGCTGCGTGGGGTGGGCACGCCGCGATCGTGCGTGCCCTCGCCACCGCGGGTGCGGACACCAGGGCGCGCGGGTCACGGGGTGCGACGCTGCTGATCGCGGCCGTCGACTCCGGCGACCTCGACACGGTCCGGGTCGTGCTGTCGCTCGACGTCGACCGGGACGCCGTCGACGACGAGGGCTCGACCGCCGCGGACCGCGCCGAGCTGCTCCGCGAGACGGCCGTCGCCGACCTGCTCGCCGCGGCCTGACCGCGGCCCGCACCACGGCCCGTGCCCCGGCCACGTGCCGGGCGCGCAGAAGCGCGGCGGACGGGAGCAGGGCCTCCCGTCCGCCGCGCGCCTGCGGGGTCGACCGTCCTAGACGGTGACCTGCTCGATGGCGTTCGCCCGCGCGACCCGCCCGTACCAGCGGGCGGAGTCCTTCGGCGTGCGCTCGAAGGTCTCGCGGTCCCACGCGACCAACCCGAACGTCGGGCGGAAGCCCGAGGCCCACTCGTAGTTGTCCAGGAGCGACCAGTGCTGGTAGCCCAGGACCTCGATGCCGTCCTCGATGCAGCGGTGGATGCCCTCAAGGGCACCCTGGGTGTACGCCTGCCGGCGGGAGTCGTCGGCGGTGGCGATGCCGTTCTCGGTGATCATCAGCGGGACGCCGCCGGACAGCTCCCACGCGCTGCGCAGCCCGTCGGCCGAGGCCTCGGGGTAGAACTCCCAGCCGGTCAGGGTCGTCTCGACGTCGTCCGACACGGGCAGGGGCCCGTCCGGACCGATGAACGTGCGGGTGTAGGCCTGCACCCCCAGGAAGTCGTCGCCGGCGGCCTGCTCGAGGTACCAGTCGTCGCGCGGGTACCCGTACTCGCGGAGCATGGCGTCCGCCCCGGGCTCGCCGGACGACTTGAAGGCCTGCGTCGCGACGGTCCACCCCGACCGGAGGCCCGACACCTGTGACAGGACCTCGCGCGACCGCCTGTGGCTGGCCAGCAGGGCGTCGGCGACCCCAAGGTCCGGGTTCGGCAGGCCGAAGGCCACCAGGTTGGCCGCGTCCTCGCCACCGGCGAGCATCGCCGCGATGTTCGGCTCGTTGATCGTGCAGACGTAGCGGACACCGTCCTGCACCACGGGGAGCGCCGCCTCGGTGTAGCGGGCGAACAGGTCGGCGGCGTCCGGTGCCCGCCAGAAGCCGTCGCGTTCGAACCAGCGCGGCACGGTGAAGTGCATGAGGGTGACGATCGGCTCGATGCCGAACTCGTGGCAGGCGTCGACCATGCGGCGGTAGTGATCGACCTCGGCACGGCTGACGAACCCGCGCTCGGGCTCGATGCGGGCCCACTCGATGCTGAACCGGTACGAGTTCAGCCCGAGCTCGGCCGCGATGCGGATGTCCTCGCGGTACCGGTGGTAGCTGTCCGCCGCGTCGCCCGACGGCTCGACGATGGTGGTGTCCGGCTCGTGCTCGTGCACCCACCAGTTGCTGTTGACGTTGTTGCCCTCGATCTGGTGGGCGGCGGTGGCGGCACCCCAGAGGAAGCGGTCGGGGAACTGCAGCGTGGAGATGATGGTGCCTTTCAGTGCTTGTTCGAGTCGGTGCTTGTTCGAGTCAGTGCTGGCTCAGGTCAGTGCTGGCTCAGGAATGCGTCGAAGACGGCGACCGTCCCGAGCGGGTTCTCGACCTGGGGGCCGTGGTAGCTCGCCGGGATGACGACGTACTCGGCACCGGTCTGCTCGGCCATCGCCCGCTGCCACGGGATCGGCCAGGCGTTGTCCCACTCACCGTGGGCGACGAGGACCGGCAGGCCCGTGGCGCGCAGGGCGTCGGAGGCGTCGGTGTGGTCCTCGAGGATGTGGCCACCGGCGACGACGCTGAGCGGGCTCGTCGCGTCGAAGCGGTCCCGGACCATCCGGACGTCGTCGGGCAGCTCCTCGTCGGGCCGGCCCGCCCAGAGCGGGTTCGTCGAGTCGAACAGCTGCCGGAGGTTCCCGCCGGTGTCGTGCAGGATCGTCAACTCGGCGACCTTGCGGTACGGCCAGCCGTGCGGCCCGGAGCAGAACTGCACGACGTCGCGGAACGCCGTCGGGTCCTGGAGCGCGGCGGCCCGGACGATCACACCGCCGAGCGAGTGCCCGACCAGGTGCACGGGGGCGCCGTCGTCGAGCAGGCGCGCGACCCGGACGACGTCGGCGGCTTCTTCGTCGAGGGAGTAGTCCCGCGGCTCGGTCGGCGCGGCCGAGTCGGCCTGACCCCGCCGGCTGATCGCGACCGCGGTCCACCCGGCGTCGCGGAGGACGGGCAGGAAGGTCCGCCAGTCCTCCTTCGAGCCGGTGTAGCCGGGGACGATGAGCACGGTGCCCTTCGACACCCCCTCGGGCACGATCCGGTAGGCCGTCAGCCGCCCGACCGGGACGTCGATCCCGACGACGTCGACGCCGTCCGGGGTGGGCAGGTGCCCGAACGGCGGGACCGTCGGGAAGTCGTGCAGGGTGGTCATGGTCGTCCTTCCACGAGCGTGCGCCGCGGGTTCGGCACGGCGTCGAGGAGGGCGATCGTGTACGGGTCCTGCGGATCCTGCAGCACCTGGGCCGTGTGACCGCGTTCGACGACGGCGCCCTCGTGGAGCACCATGATGTCGTCCGTGATGAGCCGCGCACTCAGCAGGTCGTGCGTGATGTAGAGGAGCGAGACGCCCCACTGCTCGCGGAGGTCCTCGAGCAGCGCGAGCACACCGGCACGCAGCGTCACGTCGAGCATCGAGACCGGTTCGTCGGCGATGATCACCTGCGGGTCGCTGGCGAGCGCCCTGGCGATCACCACGCGCTGCCGTTGCCCGCCGGAGAGCTGGTGCGGGAGCTTCTGCGCGAACTGCTCCACGGGGGTGAGCCCCACCGTCTCGAGCAGCTCGAGCACCCGGCGCCGGGCATCACGGCCGGTCAAGCCGGTGTAGTTCGCGATCGGCCGGGACAGCGTGTACTCGACCGTGTGCAGCGGGTTGAGCGCCGAGTACGGGTCCTGGAACACCATCTGGACCTCGGAGCGCAGGTCCCGCAGGCCGCGCTTGCCGAGGCGGGCGACGTCGAGGTCGCCGAACCGGACGGTGCCGGTGGTCGGCTTCTCGACGCCGGTGAGCAGCTTCGCGATGGTCGACTTGCCCGAACCGGACTGGCCGACCAGGGCGAGCGACTGCCCGGGCTCCAGGGTGAACGACACGTCGCGCACGGCCTGCACCGGCTGCTCGCCGCGGCGGGGTGCCGGGTAGGTCTTCACGATGTGGTCGACGACGATCGGGTTGCGGGCGGCACTGCGCTCGCGGGACCCGACGGTGCTGAACGAGCTGGTGGTCTCCTGTCGGGTGGCCGACGGGTCGCGGAGCGATCGATCCGGGAACCCGGGGAGCGAGACGACCTCGGCGCGCGGGTCGGCGTAGTGCGACAGGAGCATCTGCGTGTACTCGTCCTGCGGGTCGCGGAGGATCTCGCGGGAGCCGCCGTCCTCGACGATGCGGCCCTCGTGCATGACGAGGACGCGCTCGGTGGCCTCGAGGACGATGCCGAGGTCGTGGCTGATCAGGATCGCCGTGAAGCCCTCGGTGCGCTGGAGCTCGATGATCGTGTCCATCACCGCGTGCTGCACCAGGACGTCGAGCGCCGTCGTCGGCTCGTCGAACACCATGAGCTGCGGTTCGAGCGAGAGCGCCAGGGCGATGGAGACGCGCTGCCGCATGCCGCCGGAGAGCTCTCCGGGGAACCGGGCGAGCATCGAGGCCGGCAGCTTCACCTTCTCGATGAGCTCCTTCATCCGCGCGTCCCAGCGGTCGCGCGGCACGTGGCCGTGTGCCTTGAAGACGTCGATGAAGTGGTTCCGGATGGTGCGCACCGGGTTGAGCGCGTTCATGCCGGACTGCAGCACCATCGCGAAGCCACCCTGCCGCTGCTGGCGCAGGGCTTCGTCGTCGAGGTCGCGGATGTCCTTGCCCGCGAAGACGATGCTGCCGCCGTTGGTGCGCGCCGGCGGCTTCTGCAGCCGGGTCAGCGCGTAGCCGAGCGTCGACTTGCCCGAACCGGACTCGCCGACCAGGCCGACGAACTCACCCTTCCTGAGCTGGAACGACACGTGGTCGACGGCCTGGACGGCCGTCTGGCCGGCCGACTCGTAGACGACCGACAGGTCGCGCACGTCGAGCAGGACATCCTGCGTGGCGCTCGTGGCGTCGGAGGGGAGGCGCGTGGCGGCGCCGGTGGGCGCCTCCAGGCCGTCTGCGGGGTGGGTTTCTGGCGAGCCGCTCATGCGCGCTTCTCCTTACGGGGCCGCGCGCCCTCGCGCAGCCGCGGGTTGGACACGGCGTCGACGCCGAAGTTGATCAGGGTGAGGCTCATCGCGAGCAGCGCGATGCAGAGACCCGGCGCGAACAGCAGGATCCACTGCCCGGTGAGGAGCGCGTTCGAGTTCTGGGCCCAGTAGAGGATCGTGCCCCAGCTGACGATCGACGAGTCGCCGAGCCCGAGGAACTCGAGGCCCGCCTCGGCGAGGATCGCGCTGGTGGCGGCCCCGAAGAAGCTGCCGACGATGAGGCTCGTCATGTTCGGCAGGATCTCGCGGAAGACGATGCGGGTCGCGCCGTCGCCGGAGAACTGGGCGGCGGTGACGAAGTCCCGACCGCGCAGCGACTGCGTCTGCGAGCGGAGCACGCGAGCGCCCCACGCCCATCCGGTCACGACGATGACCGCGATGATCACCGCGATGCCGCCGTTCTGCAGGTACGCAGCGATGACGATCATCAGGGGCAGACCCGGGATGACGAGGAACAGGTTCACGATGAACCCGATGACCTCGGCGATCCAGCCGCGGACGTAGCCCCAGCTGAGGCCGATCGCGACGGCGACGAGCGTGGACAGGATGCCCGCGACCGCGCCGACCATGACCGAGATCCGTGCGCCGTAGATGATCTGGGACAGGACGTCCTCGCCGGCGGCGGTGGTGCCCATCCAGTGGTCGGGCGTCGCGTCGGCGGACCGGGCGAAGCCGTTCTGGCTGGCGCCGTACGGGGCCAGGAGCGGGGCGAAGAGCGCGACGAACACGAAGACGCCGAGGATGATGATGCCGATCCGGGCCTTCTTGTTCGACCAGACGACGCCGAACTGGCGGGCCGCGGCGCGGAGCTTGCTCGGGGCGTGCTGTTCTTCTTCTTGCGTGCGGACTGCGACTGTGGCGTCCGGAGTGGTGGTGTTGGTCATCGACGCGTCCTCGGGTCCAAGACGCCGTACATGACGTCCACGATGAAGTTGGCGATGAGCACCGACACGGTGATCATCAGGAAGAGGGCCTGCATGAGCGGGTAGTCCTGCCCGATCACGGCGTTGAACAGCAGGTAGCCGATGCCCGGGTAGCCGAAGACCTGCTCGACCAGGACGGAACCACCGACCACGCCACCGAGCGCCAGACCGAAGCCGGTCAGGTTCGGCAGGATCGCGTTGCGGGCCGCGTAGCGGATGGCGACGGTTCGTCCGCGGAGGCCGTTGGCCTCGGCGAAGGTCACGTAGTCGTCACCGAGGGTGTTGATCATCGCGTTGCGCATGCCGATGATCCAGCCGCCGAGGCTCGTCACCAGGATCGTGACCGCCGGCAGCACCGCGTGCTGCAGGGCGTCGCCGACGAACGCACCGTTCAGACCCGGGGTCGTCGTGGCGGAGTAGGCGCCCGTGGTCGGGAACCAGTGCAGCACGTAGCCGAGGAAGAACAGCAGCAACAGGGCGGTCCAGAAGTACGGGAACGTCGACATGAAGCTGCCCGACAGGGTGGGGAGCGAGTCGAGCCAGGTGCCGCGCTTCCACGCCGCCGCGACACCGATCAGGGTGCCGAGGACGAACGCCAGGATCGTGACGACCCCGACCAGGATCAGCGTGTAGGGCAGGGCCTTCGACACGAGGTCACCGACGGGCTGCGGGTAGAACGTGTAGCTCGTGCCGAAGTCGAGGGTGATGACCTGGTGCAGGTAGCTGACGTACTGGTCCCAGAGGTTGCCGGTCGGCACCCCGAGCTGGGCCTCGATGGCCTTCTTGGTGGCGTCGGTGACCGGGCCGTTCTGGCTGAGCTTCGCGAGCGCGGCGTCGGCCGGGCTGCCGGGCATCAGGCGCGGGAGCACGAAGTTCAGCGTGACCGCGGCCCAGAGGGTCAGGACGAAGAGGACGAGTTTCTGGAGGATGTACTTCACTTCTGGTCCTCCTGCTGCGCGCCGTCCTGCTCCTGCAGGATCTGCTCGCCGGCGGCGCTGTCGCGCAGACGGAGCTTGGTGAAGATGAGCAGCGGTGCCGAGTCGTAGTTCTGCGGTGCCATGTAGGGGTCCTTCGCGCTCGGCCAGCCGACGAACTTGCCGGTGTTGAACAGGCCCCAGAGCCCGCCGTAGTACATGCCGATGACGGGGAGCTCGTCGTAGACGGTCTGCTGCAGCTGGTCGAGGATCTCCTGCTGCTTCGCGGTGTCCGTCGTCGCCTTGTACTCGTCGAGGAGCTTCTGGGTGTCGGCGTTCTTGTACCGCTCGTAGTTGTTCACGGTCGACTTGCCGACGGGCTGGTAGAACTCGCTGCTGAGCAGGGAGTTGAACGCCTGGTAGACGTCACCGTTGCCCATGCCGCCCATCGCCATGTCGAACGTGCCGTTGTTGATGTTCTGCTGGTACCCGGCGGGCTGCGGCGCCTGGATCGTCACCTTGATGCCGATGGCGGTGAGTTCGCGGCGGACCTCCTGCGCGGCGCGGAGCCAGTCGGAGTACCCGTTCGCGGTCATGATCGTGATGGCGAGCTGCTTGCCGTCCTTGACGACCTTGCCACCCTGCACCGTGTAGCCGGACTTCTCGAGGCTGGCGAGCGCCGCCTTCGTGTCCTGGGTGATCATGCCCTGGTCGGGGATGTCCGGGTTGCGGTAGCGCTCCTGGTTCGGCAGGATCAGGCCGGTCTGACCCGCCGCCGACAGGTTGCCCTCGGACGCGGTCTCGGCGATGGCGTCACGGTCCAGCGCGAGCGAGATGCCCCGGCGGACGTTGACGTCGTTGTACGGCGCCTTCGTGAGGTTCGGGATGAGGCCGATCACACCGCCGGCCGGGAACCACCACTCGTTCGTCTTCGACGCGGCGCCCCAGGTGCCCTTGACGTCGGAGATGAACGAGTACGCCCAGTCGTAGCCGCGGGTGACGGTGTCGAGCTGCGTGTTCGTCGCCGGCAGGATGAGGTGCTTGATGGCGATCTTGTCCGCTTGCCAGTACTTCGGGTTCTTGTCCATCGAGTACTGCTGGTCGGTGTAGTTGCCGAGGACGAACGGCCCGGTGCCGACCGGGTTCGGGTCGCGCCAGGTCGTCGGGTCCTTCACGCCGCCCCAGTGGTCCTCGCCGAGGATGTACGTCTGCCCGATGATCGTCAGGCTCGGGACGTCCTCGCTCTTGAGGTGGAAGACGACGTGGTCGCCGTCCTGCTCGATGCTCTTGATGTGCTGCCAGGCGCCCTTGACGTCCATGGCGGGGAACTTCTTGAGCAGGTCGAAGGTGAAGACGACGTCCTTCGCGCTGAACGGCGAACCGTCGGACCACTCGACGCCCGATCGGATCGTCATGTCGATGGTCTTCGCGTCGGGCTGGCTCCACGCGCTGGCGAGCCACGGGTTGCGCTTGCCGTCGAGGGGGTTCACCTCGATGAGGGGCTCGTACATCCACTTGGAGGCCGTGCGGGCGTTCGCGATGTACGGGTTGAAGTTGCGGTCGAACAGCGGGTTGCCGCGGTCCGCGTTGATCAGCATCGTGTCCTTGCCGATGGTGGGATCGGGTTCGGATCGGACCTGGATGCTGCAGCCGGTGGCCACGAGGGCCACGGCGGCGAGGCCGGCGATGGCCGCGACGAGGCGGCCTCGGCGGCGGGGGCCTGGGTCGCGCGTGCCGCGCGTGCGCTGTGGGGGAAGCGTCATTGCTCGGTCGACCTCCATGTCGATTCGGTACGTGCTCAATGTATGCGCTTACATCGCAGCGTGCAAGCGCCGGTGTTGTTTTGCGGGGTGGCACCGTGCGAGGTGTCGTCGGCGCGGGGCGCCGCACGGTGCGAGGGTCGTCGCGCGTGGTGCGAGGTTCCGTCCGTGGTGCGAGGTCGCGAGGCTCGCACCGAACACGGAAGCTCGCATCACACGCCCCTCGCACGGTGCGAGCCGCCGCACGCCTACAGCGCGGGCGGGCAGCTCTCGCGCAGCAGCACCTCGACGGGCAGGCGCACGGCGCGCGGCGGCCCCTCGCGGCGCTCCAGCCGGTCGACGATCGCCTGGACGGCGGCACGCCCGAGGGCCCCCATCGGCTGGTGCACGGTCGTCAGGCGCGGCGCCGAGAACCGCCCGGCGTCGATGCCGTCGAACCCGGTCACGACGAGGTCCTCGGGCACGCGGAGCCCCCTGGCAGCGGCGGCGTCGAGCACCCCGAGCGCGGACTGGTCGTTCGAGCAGACGACAGCGCGCGGGACGTCGTCGGCCAGCAGCGACACCGCGAGCTCCCGCGCCCGAGCCCGCCCGAAGTCGCCGTGCACGGTGCGCACCGCCGAGGCCGGCACCCCGTGGTCGGCCAGCGCCGCGCGGAAGCCCGCCGAGCGCTCCATGTCGTCGGGCGAGTCGATCGGGCCCGCGACGTACGCGAGGGACCGGATCCCCAGCCGCCCGATCACGTGCGACGCCAGGGTCCGCATGCCCGCGGCGTTGTCCACGCTCACGGAGTCGAACCCGTGCGAGCGCCGGTCGTCGGCGAGCACCACGACGGGGATGCGGCGGGCGACGTGCTCGAGCAGGTCGTCGGGCACGGTCTGCGCCAGCACTGCGAGCCCGTCGACCCGGCCGGCGACGTCGTTCACGATGACGTCGCGCGACGATCCCCGCCCGGCGGCCACCATGAGCGCCAGGCCTCGCTGCCAGGCCTCGGTCTCGGCACCGCGCAGGACCTCGTCGAAGTACAGGTTGGACGAGAACGGCTGCGTCACGTGGCGCCGGTCGTCGACCACGCGGACGCCGCCGTCGGTGACCAGGTCCGGGCGCTCGTCGGGCACCACGTCGAATCCGGGCAGCAGGAGCCCGACGACGCCGGTGCGCTTGCCGGCGAGGGCCCGGGCGTTGCCGGACGGGACGTAGCCGAGGCTCCGGATCGCCGCCTGCACGCGGTCCCGGGTGCCCTCACGGACGGCGTCGGGCGTGCGGAGCACACGCGAGACGGTGGCGATGGAGACGCCGGCCGCCGAGGCGACGTCGTAGACCGTGGGAGGTGCGGTGCGCTGGTCGGCCAACCCGTGCCTCCCCTTCGACGTCCGCTGGTGCCGCGCCTCGCGCTGTGCGGCCGGACCATCCTAGGCATGCCCTGTGCCGGGAGTCCTCCACAGGGCGCCGGGGACGCTTGCGGGAGAGCGCGGGCCGCGCGACACTGTTCCGACCTCAGTACGTCCCGTGAGGAAGCGCACCAGCGGGCCGTGTGCCCGCACCGAACAGGTTGCCCACACGCAGGGGAAGGACACGACATGTCGCAGTCGACACGTTCCGGGAGCAAGCTCGCACTCCGCGCGAGCCACGACGAGGCCGAGGTGCGCGACGCGCTGCTCGAACACACGGGTTCGATCAGCACGTTCGACGACGCCGACGCACCGCAGGAGACGACGGACCTGCGCTAGCGGCTCGCGCCCGGCCGCCCCCGGACACGGCCAGGAGGCCCGGGCCACGCCCGCAGACCGCTCACGTCCGCGGGCACTCAGCCCTCGGTCGCGCCCACGATCGTCATGCCCGCCCCGCGCAGGCGTCGGCGCTCCTGCGCGATCCAGCTGAGGAGCCGGTCGTTCGTGCCGGCCACGTGGGCGGCCACGAGTTCCGCTGCGCGGTCGGCGTCACCGTCGCGCACGGCGTCGATGATGGCGCTGTGCTCGTCCCAGGCGGCGTCGCGGGCCTCGGGCGTGCGGACCTCGATCCAGCGCGTGCGCTCGAGCCGCGTCAGGGCATCAGCGATGGCGTCGGTGACGAACCGGTTGCCACCGAGCGCGGCGAGGTCGAGGTGGAACGTCGACCCCATGCGGATGCCGGCTTGCTGGTCGGGGGTGGGACGGAGCGCGTCGAGGTGGCCGCGGACCTCGGCCAGCTGCTCCGGGGTGGCGCGCTGGACGGCCAACCGGACGGCAGCGGGCTCGAGGATGCCGCGGAGTTCGGCGAGCGAGGCGATCTCGTCGAGGTCGATCGGGGTGACCGTCCACGAGCGGCCCTCGTGCAGGATGAGTCCCTCGCGCTCGAGCCGCGACAGTGCGGCGCGGACCGGCGTGCGCGAAGCGTGGAACCGTGCCTCGAGCCCGCGCTCCGAGATGCGCTCCCCCGGTGCGATGTCGAGGGTCAGGATGGCTGCGCGCAGGTTGTCGTAGAGCTGGGCCGTCTGCGACACGGGCGCGGCGTCGGTCGTGTCGGTCACGGCGGACAAGCCTAGCGGCGTGACGGCGGGAATGGTATACCGTTCTGGTATACCAAACAGTTCCGCGATGGAACGACGACGAACGGCCGAGACGACCCATGCCCACGACCGACGCCCCGCCGAGATCGACCACGACGCCGCCGGTCTCCGCCCGCGCCTGGACGATGCTCGCCCTCGGGGTCGCGGCCCAGGCGGCGGGGACGCTCGTCGTGTCCGCGCCGGCGCTCCTCATCCCCCACCTGCTCAGCCGCGGTACGTCCCTGCCGGCCGCCGGGCTGCTCGCCGCTGCTCCGACGTTCGGCATGGTCCTGACGCTCATCGCCTGGGGTGCGATCACCGACCGGTTCGGCGAGCGCGTCGTCATCGCCGGCGGCCTCGTGCTCACCACGCTGGCCGTGGTCGCTGCATGGCTGGCTGCGGGCGACCCGGTGCTGCTCGGGTCGGCGTTCCTGGCCGCCGGCATGACGAGTGCCTCGACGAACGCCGCGAGCGGCCGGGTCGTGGTGGGGTGGTTCCCGAAGGAGCGCCGGGGACTCGCGATGGGCATCCGGCAGATGTCGCAACCGCTCGGGGTGACGCTCGCGGCGGTCACGGTGCCGCAGCTCGCCGAGGGGTCCGGGATCCGCGCGGCCCTGGTCCTGCCGATCGTGCTGTGCGCGGTGCTCGCCGTCTGCTGCGCGATCGGGATCACCGACCCGCCACGCCCGGCCCGGGCCACGGTCGCGACGACGATGACCGCCAACCCCTACCGGTCGAGCGGCTTCCTGTGGCGGGTGCACGCGGTCTCGGTCCTGCTCGTCGTGCCGCAGTTCACCCTGTCGACGTACGGGCTGGTCTGGCTCGTGGGCCTCGGCTGGTCGACACCGGCGGCCGGGCTGCTCGTCGGCGCCGCGCAGTTCGTCGGGGCGATCGGCCGGATCCTGGTCGGTGGCTGGAGCGACCGTGCCGGATCGCGCGTCGGACCCCTGCGCATCGTCGCGGTGAGCGCCGCGGTGGTGATGGCGGTGCTCGCGGTCGTCGACGCGACGCACCTGGCCGGGGCTGCGGTGTTCCTGGTGCTCGCGACGAGTGTGACGGTCGCGGACAACGGGCTGGCCTACACGTCGGTCGCCGAGGCGGCGGGACCGTTCTGGTCGGGCCGGGCACTCGGGGCGCAGAACACCGGGCAGTTCATCGCGGCGAGCGCCGTCGGTCCGGGCATCGGCGCCCTGGTCGGTGCGCTCGGGTTCGCGGCGTCGTTCGGCATCGTGGCGGTGCTCCCGCTGCTGGCGGTCCCGCTGGTGCCCAGCCGCGACCGCTCGCACGACTGACTCCTCGCCCCGTTCGTTCCTTCCCAGGACACGTGCGATGCCTTGCCGGAACGGGCGTACCCGGTCGGAAGAACCGACCAGGTACGCCCGTTTCGACCGGGTACGCGCGTTTCGACCAGGTCAGCTCGCACTCCGGCTCACGCGGGGACCACCGGACCGACCGGCCAGCGGAGCAGCGCGGCCGCGGGGGCGCCTGCGGGCAGGGACGCGGCGTTGACGAGCACGAGCTCCGCATCCGTCAGCACCGCCGCACGGACGAGCGCGCACACGGCGGGGACGGCGGCGATGACCGGCACACCGACGGCCTGCTCCGGCGCGGTCGCGACCCAGGGCGCCCCCGCCAGCGCGAGCAGCGTCCGGTCCCCGACGGCCACCGCGTCGAGCGCGATCGTGGCGCCCTGGGCCTGCTGCAGCGCCTCGACGACCGGCCCGAGACCGGTCACGACCTGGTTGTCGCCGCGGCCGACGTGGGTGCGGAGCGCATCCTCGAGGTCGTGGCGACGAGTGGCGACGACACGGGCGAGCGCGGTCTCGACGTGCTCGACGAACGCCTGCTTCGCTGCGGCGTCCGCGCGGGGATCACCGGGGAAGACCGAGACGAGCGCCCGGGTCTCGGCCGAGAACGCCTTCACCAGCAGCTCGCGCGCGGTGACGTCACCGGCGACGACGACCAGACCGGGGCGGATCGTCCGTACGGTCTCGTCGACGGCGGCCGCGGTCTCCGACGAGTTCTGCTTCCAGATCTCCTCGGTGTGCTGCTGCCAGTGCGGCTGCTTCCACCCGGTGCCGGCCTTCGCGTAGTGCAGGGTGTCGTTGCGACCCTGGACCTGCTGCTCGGACGTGTTCCCCGCGACCGGCGCGTGCCCGAGGCGGTAGGCGCGGAACGCCCCGCCCTCCTTGCCGGCGTGGACCACCAGGAACGGCAGGTCGACCGGGCGGTGGGCGACGAGCGGCACCAGGTCCGGCACGGCACCGACCCCCACGGACTCCGGTCCGTGCAGGTGCCCGGGCAGGACCTCGCTCAGCACCACGACGTCGTCGTGCACCAGGACGTAGCGCGCGACCGGCGACGGGACGCCCGGCTCCTGCTCGAACTCGGCGGCGACCAGGTCGACGACCGCGTCGGACGCGCCCTGCGCACGGAGGGTCTCCTCGATCCCGCGCAGTCGGAGTGCCGCCTGCCGTCGTGGGTCCTCGACGTTGCCCGAGACGTCGGCGTACGCCCAGGCCCAGGTGCCTCCGCCCTCCAGCCGCTCTCCCAGGATCCGGTGCAGTTCGCTCGTCGCGTTGGTCGACGTCATGGCAGCTCCTCTCGGACGGATGCCGGAGCCGATGAGCCCCGGCGCTCTCACGTGCGACAACACTCCACCCGTCGACCTGCGCTCGTCCGCAGTCGGGAGGGAACACCCAGGCGACCCCGGGCCGGCTCGGACACGGCAACGAGTCGGCCACGAAACCACACCGGCGTTCGGTTCTGTGGTTGGGTGTGGACAACCCCGATCAACGACGAACGGAGTGCGGCAATGGCGCCACGACCACGACCCATCACGAGACGACACCTGTTGGGCTTCGGCCTCGGCACCGCGGCGGCGGGACTCCTCGCCGGCTGTGCGGTCCCGGGCTCGACCAACGTCAACAAGGCGGCCCTCGTGCCCGCCGCAGCCTCGGGTGAGACCGTCCGGCTCACCTACTGGGCCTGGCTCAAGGACCTGCAGAAGGTCTGCGACGTCTGGAACGAGACGCATCCGGACATCCAGGTGACCGCGAACTGGATCCCCGGCGGCAACAGCGGCGGGTACCAGAAGATGTACTCCGCGCTCGCGGCCGGCGGCGGCCCGGACATCGGGCAGGTCGAGCTCCGGCAGATCCCCGAGTTCATGCTCGCGAACGGCCTGGTCGACCTGGCCCGGTACGGCGCGAAGGACTTCGAGTCGAAGTACGACGAGGCCGCATGGGCGCAGGTGTCGTTCGTCGACGGCATCTACGGCATCCCGCAGGACACCGGCCCGATGGGGTTCTACTACCAGACCGCGATCCTCGAGCAGGCCGGCGGCGAACCCCCGACGACGTGGGACGAGTGGCGTGACCTGGCCGACAAGGTCCGGAGCACCGGGAAGCAGAACTACCTCGAGGTGTTCCCGGTCGCCGACGCCTCACCGTTCGCCGCGTACGCACAGCAGGCCGGTGCGCGCTGGTTCACGGTCGACGGCGACGAGTGGGTCGTCGACATGACCGACGACAAGACCCTGATGGTCGCGGACTTCTTCGACGGTGTGATCGACGACGAGCTCGTCGACACGAGTGCCGGCGCGTACTCCCCCGGGTGGTACGCGGCGGCCGCGAGCGGCAAGATCGCCGCGGTCACGAGTGCGAGCTGGGGTGACGCCCTGATCGAGTCGGTGCAGGGCGGCGAGGGCAAGTGGAAGGTCGCCCCGATGCAGAAGTGGGGCGCCGACGGCTTCGGCTCGAGTGCCATCGGCGGTTCCACCGCCGCGGTCCTGGCGAACGCGAAGCACCCGAAGGAGGCGCTCGAGTTCATCACGTGGATGACCACCTCGAAGGCGGGCATCGACGCGATGATCAAGTACTGCGGCATCGGCTGGTCGCCCGCCGTCGACTACATCGGGGCGCAGCGCGAGAAGCCGTCGGAGTGGTTCTCCGGCCAGAACTACAACGAGGACGTCTTCGTGCCGGCCTCGAAGGAACAGAACATCGACTGGTCCTGGTCCCCGGTGACCCAGTCGGCCTTCACCAGCCTGCAGAACCAGTTCCGCCGCAAGCTCACCTCGGGCCTGAAGCTCAGTGACGCGGTGGAGCTGGCACAGCGGGAGATCGTCCAGTCCTTCAAGGACAAGGGCCTCAGCGTCAGGACGGCACGATGACCCAGCAGACCACCACCCCACGGTCCACCGGTCGTCCGGCTGGCGGCAGTCCCGCCTTCCGCACGAGCACGAAGGCCACGAGCGCGCAGAAGCGTGCCCCGTGGATCCTGCTCGCTCCGTTCCTGGCCCTGTTCCTGCTGACGTTCGTGATCCCGATCATCAGCGCCCTGTTCCAGTCGTTCACCACCGTCGACCGCGAGGGCCTGTTCGGTGAGGACGGCGTCGTCGGCCGGTTCGCCGGGTTCGACAACTACGCGATCGCCCTGCAGGACAGCGGGTTCGTCGCCTCGATCGGCCGCATGCTGCTCTTCGGCATCGTCCAGGTCCCGGTGATGATCATCGCCTGCACGATCCTCGCGCTGCTGCTCGAGTCGGCGAGCGCCCGCTGGCCGGGCTTCTTCCGGGCGATCTACTTCATGCCGTACGGCGTCCCCGGCGTCATCGCCACGATCCTGTGGTCGTTCCTGTACGTGCCCGGCCTGTCGCCCATCGTGTCGCTGCTGCAGTCGATGGGGTTGCAGCCGGACTTCCTCGGCGCGGACAGCGTGCTGTGGTCGATCGCGAACATCGTCACGTGGACGTACACCGGCTACAACATGCTCATCATCGTGGCGCAGCTGAAGTCCATCCCCGGCGAGGTCTACGAGGCCGCCAAGGTGGACGGCGCGAACGCGTTCCAGGTCGCGTGGCGGATCCAGATCCCGCTCATCGCACCGGCCCTGGTGCTCACGACGGTGTTCTCGATCATCGGCACCCTGCAGCTCTTCGCGGAGCCGCAGATCCTGTCCACGGTCGCCCCCGCGATCGACACCGAGTACACGCCGAACTACGCCGCCTACACGAACGCGTTCGCGTTCAACGAGTACGGCGTCGCGAGTGCGCAGGCGGTCATCATCGCCCTGGCCGCGTTCATCCTGTCGTTCACGTTCCTCGCGCTGACGAACCGTCCGCCGAAGGACGAACGAGATCGCCGCAAGCGGGCGAAGCGGGACGGCCAGGAGGCGCGGGCCGCGCTCCAGACGCGCGTCATGTCGGCCGGGACGGTCACCACCCAGGCCGCACCGCGCCTCCAGGACCGCTCCGGTCCGGACCACGGCATCAACGTCACGAAGGGGGCGGACGCATGACCAGCGAAGCCATCGAAGCGCCGGCCACGGCGAAGACCGCGGTCCCGGTCGACACCACGTCGATCAGTGCGCACCAGCGCCGCAAGCTCGACCGGTCCCCCCGGTCGCAGATCGTCGTCACGGGGATCCTCGTCATCGTCGCGCTGTACTTCATCGTCCCGCTGTACTGGGTCGTCATCGCCGCGACGAAGACCACGGGTGCACTGTTCTCGACGAACGGGTTCTGGTTCGGCGGCGAGTTCGCGCTCTGGAGCAACCTGCAGCAGGTGTTCACCTACGACGGCGGCATCTTCGTCCGGTGGATCGCGAACAGCATCCTGTACTCCGGCGTCGGTGCCGTCCTGGCGACCTACTTCGCCGCGGCCGGCGGGTACGCGCTGGCGAAGTACGACTTCCGGGGGCGCCAGTTCGTGTTCGGCACGATCCTCGGCGGTGTGCTCGTGCCGGGGACCGCGACGGCGCTGCCGCTGTTCCTGCTGTTCTCGTCGATGGGCCTGACGGACACGTACTGGAGTGTGCTCATCCCGAGCCTCGTCTCGCCGTTCGGCCTGTTCCTGTGCCGGGTGTACGCCGCGGCGTCGGTGGACACGGCGCTCCTCGAGCAGGCACGCATCGACGGGGCCGGTGAACTGCGGATCTTCCACACCGTGGTGCTCCGGCAGATGACCCCGGCGCTCGTCACCGTGTTCCTGTTCCAGGTGGTCGGGATCTGGAACAACTTCTTCCTGCCGCTCATCATGCTGGCAGACCAGAAGCTGTACCCGATAACACTGGGTCTGAACAACTGGCGCTCGCAGGTCGACCGCCTGCCGGAGTTCTACCAACTCACCACCGGCGGGGTGCTCGTCTCGGTCATCCCGCTCGTCATCGCCATCATCGTCCTCCAGCGCTTCTGGCGTGGAGGCCTCACGGAAGGATCGGTCAAGGGTTGACCCACTCCGCACTCTCGTCCACCGCACCCGGCTCCGACTCGCGGCTGGCACCCCGTGCCTGGCTGCACACCGACGCCCCGTCCCTGTCGCTGAACGGGGACTGGCGGTTCCGGTGGTCGCCCGTCGCCTCGGTCTCCGAGGACTTCGCGACCGAGGGTGGGGAGGACGACGACCCGGCCTGGGGCGAGCTCCCGGTGCCGTCGCACTGGGTGCTGCACGGCCACGGGGCGCCGAGCTACACGAACCTGCAGTACCCGTTCCCGATCGAACCGCCGCACCCGCCGGAGGAGAACCCGACCGGAGACCACCGCCGCACGTTCGAGCTGCCGTCGTCGTTCGACGGTGCCGCCCGGGTGCTGCTGCGGTTCGACGGGGTCGAGTCGCACTTCCGGGTGTGGCTGAACGGGACACTCGTGGGGTGGTCGACGGGCTCCCGCCTGGCGACCGAGTTCGACGTCACCGAACTGGTGCGCCCGGGGGCGAACGAGCTCGCGGTGCGGGTGCACCAGTGGTCGGCGGCGTCCTACCTGGAGGACCAGGACCAGTGGTGGCTGCCCGGCATCTTCCGTGACGTCACCCTGCTCGCCCGGCCCACGGCGCCGATCGACGACGTGTTCGTGCGCGCTGGATGGCGGGCGACGCTCGGCACGGCTGCCTCGGCGGGCACCGCGGCGTCGGGACGGCCGGAGACGGGGACCGGCACGATCACGTTCCCGACGCTCGACGCGGTCTTCCCGGTGCGGTTCACGGTGCCCGACCTGGGCGTCGACGTGACCTGGGCCGCGGCGGACGACGTCGCGCCGATCGAGGTCGAGGGCGTCGAACCGTGGAGCGCCGAACTGCCGAAGCTGTACGACGCGACGCTGTCGACCGGTTCCGCGGCGGCCGGCTCGGGCGCCTCGGGCGCCTCGGGCGGTACCGTCGGTGGCGAGACCGTCTCGCTCCGGCTCGGGTTCCGCACCGTGTCGATCGTCGGCGACCGGTTCCTGGTGAACGGTGAGCGCGTGGTGTTCCACGGCGTGAACCGGCACGAGACCCACCCCGTGCGCGGCCGGGTGTTCGACGAGGCGCACGCCCGCGCCGACATGGCGCTGATGAAGCGGAACAACGTCAACGCGATCCGCACCTCGCACTACCCGCCGCACCCCCGCGTGCTCGACCTGGCCGACGAGCTCGGGTTCTGGGTGATCCTGGAGTGCGACCTGGAGACCCACGGGTTCCTGTTCACCGACTGGGTGGGCAACCCCTCGGACGACCCGGCGTGGGCCGAGGCCTACCTGGACCGCATCGCCCGCACCGTCGAGCGCGACAAGAACCACGCGTCGATCGTGATGTGGTCGCTCGGCAACGAGTCCGGCACCGGCCGGAACCTCGCGGCGATGTCGCAGTGGGTGCACGACCGCGACGCCGAGCGCCCCGTGCACTACGAGGGCGACTACACGGGCGAGTACACGGACGTCTACTCACGGATGTACCCGACGCTGCAGGAGACCGAGTCGATCGGCGGCGGCACCCCGACGCCCCTGCTCGGCTGCGGCCCGGCCGAGGCCGCTCGGCAGCGGTCGAAGCCGTTCATCCACTGCGAGTACGTGCACGCGATGGGCAACGGCCCCGGGCAGATCGCCGAGTACGAGGCCCTTGTCGACCGGTACCCACGGCTGCACGGCGGGTTCGTGTGGGAGTGGCGGGACCACGGCCTGCTCGCGAAGACGCCCACGGGCGAGGACTACTACGCGTACGGCGGGGACTTCGGCGAGGTCGTGCACGACGGCAACTTCGTGATGGACGGCCTGGTGCTGCCCGACGACACCCCGACGCCGGGGCTCGCCGAGTTCGCCGCCGTCGTGGCCCCGATCCGCCTGGCGGTCTCGGACACGACGGTGCTGGTCGAGAACCGGTACCACTCGGCTTCGACCGCCGGGCTCCGGCTGTGCTGGACCCTGTCGCGGAACGGCGTCGTCGAGGCCTCGGGGCGCCTGGCCGCGGGCATCGTCGCCGCTCGGGAGTCGGCGACGGTCCCGGTGCCCTCGGAGGTGCTCGACGCGGTCACGTCCGAACTCGCACCAGGCGACGAGCTCTGGTTCGACCTGACCGTGGAACTGGCGGGGCCGACCGCGTGGGCGGACACCGGCCACGTCGTCGCACGCACCCAGCGGCTCGTCGCGGCGCGCGCGGCGGACGCACCACGGGCCTCCCGGCAGGGGTGGGACGGCGACCACCTGGGCGCGGGAACGTTCAACGCCCGCGGTGACCTGGTGTCCTGGAAGGACCACGAGGTCGCCGGGCCCCGCCTGGAGCTCTGGCGAGCGCCCACGGACAACGACAGCCTGGCGTCACAGGGCGGCTACGAGACCGCGGACCCGGTGCTCACGCACGGAGTCGGCGACCCGAGCGCTCCCCCGTCGGCGACGCGCTGGCGCGATCGCGGGCTGGACCGGCTGACGCACCGGCTGGTGTCGGTGTCACGCTCCGACTCCGGTCTGGAGCAGCGTGTCCGCGTCGCTGCGGCGAACAGCGGGTGGGGGCTGGAGGTCACGCACCGCTGGACCCTGACGTCCGACGGGCTCGTGCTGCAGACCGACGCCGTGCCGTTCGGCGCCTGGGACGTCACCTGGCCGCGGATCGGGGTGCGGTTCGACCTGCCGGCATCGCTGGCCGATGCGGACGCCACCTGGTTCGGGACCGGACCGCTGGAGTCGTACGCCGATTCCTCGCACGCTGCCCGTGTCGGCCGGTTCACCGCGCCGGTGCGAGCGCTCGGGGTGGCGTACTCGCGGCCGCAGGAGACCGGGCACCGGCCCGACCTGCGGGAGCTGTCCGTCGGGCCGTTCACCGTGACCACGGTGGGGTCGCACCGTGCGGGGTTCACGCTGTCGCCGTGGACCGCGCAGCAGATCGACCGTGCCGAGCACCCGTACGAGCTGCCGACGTCCGACCACCTGTACCTGTACCTCGACGCCGCGCAGCACGGGCTCGGCAGCCGGGCGTGCGGGCTCGACGTGTTGCCGGAGCACCAGCTCTGGCCGCAGGCGTTCAGTTGGAGCGTGCTGCTGGGCTAGGCGGGCGGCGGCCCCGCAAGACACCGGTGTCCGCACGTTGCACACCCGCATCCCGCGGCGTGCAGTGCGAACACCGGTGTTCCGCGTGCGGGACCTACGCGCCGGCGGACAGGGCCCGCAGGGCTTCGGGGTCGCTCGCGTTCAGGAAGTCGGTCAGGCGCTCCGGCTCGCCGGGCTCGTCGATCGCCTCGGCGGCACGGCGCAGGGCGAACAGCGCCCGCAGCACGCCTCGGTTCGGTTCGTGCGACCACGGCACCGGACCGACACCGCGCCAGCCGGCCTTGCGCAGGGCATCGAGCCCACGGTGGTACCCGACACGGGCGTACGCGTAGGACTCGAGGGTCGCGCCGCGCGCCCACGCCTCGTCGGCGAGCAGCGCCCACGCCAGGCTCGACGACGGGTAGGACACCACCACGCTGGCGACGGGGGCGTCCGCCTCGATCGCGGCGGTGACCTCCGGCTCGGCGGGCAGCAGGGTCTCGGGGTTCGACGACGGGGTCGGCAACAGGTTCTCCGGCATGCCCCCAGCCTGTCATCCCTTGCGGGTGCCCGCGTCACGGGATTACCGTGGAGGTCACCTCGTCGTCATCGCGGGGCCGCCGGGGCGGGAGACCGACCGGCGGAACGGATGGCGGACACGGGGGTCCCCCGACGGAAGCAGACGGATTGCTGTCGATCACCGGTACCGCTCAGCCCACGCGCTGACACCGTGATCGCGCGCCCCGTCGGGCGCTCCACCGCACCGCGGTGGCCTCGGTGTCGTGCGCCCAGCATCGACACCGGGAGACACCCCCATGCCCACCAGTCCGTCCGTCGTCCTGCACGACGTCACCTTCGCCTGGCCCGACGGCACCGTCGCGCTCGACCACCTCACCGCCGCCTTCGGACAGCGCCGGACCGGCCTGGTCGGGAGGAACGGGGCCGGCAAGTCCACGCTGGTCCGGCTCGCGACCGGCCGGCTCCACCCCACGTCGGGCAGCATCGCGACGTCGGGTCCCGTCGACCACCTGCCGCAGCGCCTGGCGACGGGTGCCGACGACACCGTCGCCGACCTGCTCGGCGTCCGGCCCACACTCACCGCGCTCCGGGCCGTCCTGGCCGGCGACGCCACGGCCGCACAGCTGGAGGCAGTCGGCGACGACTGGGACCTTGAGG
Source organism: Curtobacterium sp. ME12 (assembly GCF_903970855.1). NCBI lineage: Bacteria > Bacillati > Actinomycetota > Actinomycetes > Micrococcales > Microbacteriaceae > Curtobacterium > Curtobacterium sp. ME12. The sequence goes on along the minus strand of NZ_CAJCKD010000003.1, from coordinate 26,520 downwards.
AACGGGCCGCCGCCGTGCTCGACCGGGTCGGGATCGACGGCGACGACCTCGACCGGCCGGTGTCGACGCTGTCCGGCGGGCAGTCGGTGCTCGTCGCGGTCGCCGGGGTGCGGTTGCGCGCCCGGCCGATCGTGTTCCTGGACGAGCCGACGAACAATCTGGACCGCCGGGCCCGCGGGCTGCTCCTCGACCTGGTCGACGACTGGCGCGGCACGCTCGTGCTCGTCAGCCACGACCGGGAGCTCCTCGAGCACGTCGACGAGACCGTGGAGCTCCGCGCCGGGGCGGTGACGGTCTTCGGCGGGACGTTCAGCGCGTTCGAGGAGCACCTGGCCGTGCAGCAGGCGGCCGTCGAACGCGAGGTCCGCGTCGCCGAGCAGCGGCACCGCACCGAGAAGCGGCAGCGCATCGGGGCGGAGACGAAGATCGCGCGTCGTGCGAAGGCCGGTGCGAAGGCGGGCCGCTCGATGCCGAAGATCCTGGCGAACGAGCAGCGGAAGAAAGCACAGGAGACCGCCGGCCGACTGCGCGTCGGGTACGCGGACGACGAAGCCGCCGCGCTCGCCGCCAAGCGCGAGGCCGAGCTCCGCCTGCGGGACGACGAGTCGATCCACGTCACCCTGCCCGACCCGGACGTGCCGGCGTCACGGCGGATCGCGACCGTCACGGTGCGTGGACGGGACGTGATCGTGCAGGGGCCGGAACGGATCGCCGTCACCGGGGACAACGGCGTCGGCAAGTCCACCCTGCTCGAACAGCTGGTCGGCGACCCCGCGGCCCGGGAGCACCCGCTGCCCGAGACCACGGCCGTCGCCCACGTCGACCGGATCGCGTACCTGCCGCAACGGAAGGACAGCCTGGACGACACCGCCACGGTGCTCGACAACGTGCGCCGGGACGCCCCGCACGTCCCCGTCGCCGAAGTCCGCAACCGGCTGGCGAAGTTCCTGGTGCGCGGGGACACCGTCGACCGCCCGGCCGGGGACCTGTCCGGCGGGGAGCGGTTCCGGGTGGCGCTGGCGGCCCTGGTGCTCGCCGACCCGCCGCCGCAGCTGCTCGTGCTCGACGAACCGACGAACGACCTCGACCTGACGAGCGTCGACCAGCTCGTCGACGCGCTGCGGGCCTACCGAGGAGCACTCGTCGTGGTGAGCCACGACGCGACGTTCCTGGAGCGGCTGGAGCTCGACGCGCGCATCGAGCTGACGTAACCCGCGGTCAGCGCCGTCGGGTCGGTCGGATCGCGAGCGACTCGACCGTGCCGCGCTCGGGCAGGTCGACGACGGTGCGGACCGCGGCGGCGACGTCCTCCGGCGCCAGGTAGTAGTCGGTGTCGTAGGACTCCCCGAGCTTCGCCACGAGCTGCCGCTGCATGTCCGAGTCGGTGCGGCCCGGGTGCACGCTCGACACCCGGACGCCGTTCGCCCGTTCCTCCTCACGCAGGGCGTCGGCGAAGGCCCGCAGCGCGAACTTCGACGCCGCGTACACGCCACCGCCGGGGCCGGAGTGGAACCCGGACCCGCTGTTGATCGGTACGACGATGCCTCGCGCCACCCGCAGTGCCGGCAGCGCCGCCCGGGTGAGCTCGGCGACCGCGAACACGTTCGTCGCGAAGACCTGCTCCCACACGGCACGCGGGGTCTCGGCGACGGTGGTGCCCTGCTCGACGCCGGCCGAGTGCACGAGCACGTCGAGCCGCTCGGGCAGCGCCGGGACCTCGCCCGCGCCGAGGTCACCGACGAACGGCGCAGCACTCGGCAGCTCCTGGACGATGGAGTCCACGGCGTCGGCGGACCGGCCGCCGACGAGCACGTGATGCGTGCGGCCGAGGTCGGCGGCGATCGCACGGCCGATGCCGCGGGTGGCTCCGGTCACCAGGGCGACCGGACGGTTCTGGAGCGGTTCTGTCGTCACGTGGGCCAGCCTACGGAAGCCGGGATGGGCCTCCTGTGCGGTCGCGGCGACGACGCAGCACCGTCAGCGCGACACCGGCGGTGACCACGAGACCCACGAGCGCCGCGATGCCCCACGGCGAGCCGGCGAGCGCCGCGACGACGGCCCAGAACACCGCGAGCCCGACGGTCGCGTACAGGAGCGCCCACGCCACGCACCCCGGCACCATCGCGATCGTGTACCGCCACCAGGCGACCCGTGCCAGCCCGGCTGCGGCGTTCATCACCGTCTGCAGGCCGACCACGACGAAGCTCACCGTCACGACGGGCAGGCCCCAGCGGTCGAGCAACGCCGAACCGCGACGGACGGCTGGCGAGCGCAACCAGCCACCCCACCGCGAGCGGGACGCACCCGCCACCGCGAGCCGCGCGACCCAGTACGTGGCCTGCGCGCGGCAGAACACGACCAGGAAGAGCGCGAGGACGAGCCACCGGAACGGGAGCCCCTCGAGGAAGGACGGCACGCTCGCACGGTAGCGCCCCGACCCGGGGACCGACCGTCAGTCGTTGTCGACGCCCTGGCGGATGCGGATGCCCTCCAGCACGTCCTGCGCACGCTTCTCGTCCTGCTTCTCGATCTGGCGGGTGTCGCGCTCGGGGAGCTGGATGTCCTCCTCCGCGCGGATGCCGGCCTGCAGCTCGCGACCCCGCTCGATCTCGGCGTCGAACTCGGCACCGAAGAGCAGGGCGTTGTTCGTGATCCAGATCCAGAGCAGGAACACGATGACCCCACCGAGCGAGCCGTACGTGGCGTTGTAGTTCGAGAAGTTCCCGACGTAGAACCCGAAGCCGACGCTCGCGATGATCCAGATGAGGAGCGCCAGGATCGACCCGCCGCTGACCCAGGTGAACTTCGGCTGCTTGACGTTCGGCGACCAGTAGTAGAGCACGGCGACGACGATGATCGCGATGACGAGCAGGATCGGCCACTGCACGATCGACAGGACGGTGACGGCCACGTCGCCGAGGCCGATGACGTCGCCGAAGCTGCGGGCGAGCGGCGCGCTCACCAGCACCAGCAGACCGACCACGAGCAGGACGACCGTGGTGACGGTCACGCCGAGCATGGTCGGGCGGAGCTTCCAGATCGGGCGGCCCTCGCGGACGTTGTAGATCCGGTTCATCGCGCGACCGAAGGCGCCGACGTAGCCGGAGGCCGACCAGAGCGCACCGACGATGCCGACGATGAACGTGATGGGAGCAGCGGGCGAGCGGACGAGCCCCTCGACCGGATCCCGGATCAGTTCGACGACCTGCTGCGACCCGATGTTGCCGATGATGTCGAGCAGTGTGTCGATCGTCTTCTTCGGGTCGGACACCAGCCCGAGGATCGACACGACCGCCAGCAGCCCGGGGAACAGCGCGAGCACCGAGTAGTACGTCAGGCTCGCGGCGAGGTCCGTGCACTGGTCACTCGTGAACTCGCGCAGCGTCTTCTTCAGCGTGTAGACGAGCGTCGGCTTCTTAAGGTCGGTGGGGTTGTCCGGCTTCCGGGCGTCGTCCGGATCCGGCTTCTGCTGTGCGCCGGTCATCGTCTCAGCCCTTCCGCGCCGTGTTCGCCCGCTTCGCGGCCTGCTTCGACCGCTTGACCGCCTGCTTGCGGTTCTTGTTCGCCCGTCGCTGCACTGCCGCGATGCCGACCTGCTGCTTCACGCGCGCCTTGTGCGCCGGGTCCTGCTCGAGGGCTTCCTCGGCCGCCTTGGCCCGCGCCTTCCGGCCCTTCCGGCCTGCCTGGGCCTGCTCCTTCGCCGAGGGGGCGTCGCCGCGCGCACCGAACGGCAGCAGCGCGGTGAACGCCGAGTTCTCCGGCGGCGCGGCCAGGTGCCCGGCGGGGCGGTTCCGCAGCGCGATGCCGAGGACGATCGCCGCGACACCGGTCAGCCCGGTGATGCCCATCGCCACCAGGGGCGTGGGGTCACGGTGCCACCGCTGCTTCGTCTTGGCGACCGCGAGACGGGTGCGGGCGGGCAGGTCCGCGCGTCGCTTCAGCTCCGTCACGGTGTCCGTGATGCCTTCGCGGGTGCGCACGTTGGCGAGTTCGAGCTCGGGCAGACTGTCCTTGGCCATTCCCCATTTCGTACACGTCCCACCCGGGATCGTGCCCAGCAGGCCGCGTCTACCGTGCCGCACATGCTCTTCCGGGACGCCGCCGAGGGGATCCACCGCCTCGAGATCGCACACACCAACACCTACCTCGTCGAGACCGGCGATCGGTTGCTCGTCGTCGATGCGGGGTTGCCCGCCGCGTGGCCGCACCTGCAGCTCGCCGTGCACGACCTCGGGTACACGCCCGACCAGGTCGAGGGGCTCCTGCTCACGCACGGGCACTTCGACCACGTCGGTACCGCCGCACGGATGCACCGCGACTGGGGCACGCCGGTGTTCGTCCACCCGGGCGACCGGCACCTCGCCGCGCACCCGTACTCGTACCGGCCGCAAACGAACCGTGCCGGGTTCGTCGCGCTCCACCCGGGCGGTCTGCGCCCGCTGGGCCGGATGCTCCTGGCCGGAGCGGTCACCGTCGACGGCATCACGGACACCGAACCGCTGGAGAACCGCGCCGACGTGCCGGGCACCCCGTGGATCATCGAGACCCCGGGGCACACCGACGGGCACGTGGCACTGCACTTCGCCGACCGCGACGCCGTGATCGCCGGGGATGCGCTCGTCACCTTCGACCCGTACACGGGCGGGATCGGACCCCGGATCGTGGCACCGGCGGCGACGTCCGACGTCGACACGGCGGTCGCGTCGCTGGACCGGCTCGCGGACACCGAGGCGAAGCACGTGCTGCCCGGCCACGGACCGGGCTGGTCGCTCGGTGTGCGGAGTGCCGTCGCGCAGGCGCGGCGGGCGGCTGGCGCCGCCTGACGCGCGGAAGCGACAGATGAGGCGGACCCCACCGGGTCTGGTGCACGAACGCGACAGGGTGCCGCGGACGTTCCGCAGCGCACTGTCGCCTTGGCGGCGGTGGACGCGACCCGAGCCGGCCTGGAGGCGCGGTGCGGGCCCGCCCCGCACCTCCAGGCCGTGGGTGGTCGCGGTCAGGACGGGACGACGACGTCCTCGGGCAGGCCGGACGCCGCGGAGCGGCCGGCAGCCTCCATCAGCGCGAGGCTCCGCAGGTTGTCGCGCCCGCTCGTCTCCGGGGCGGGGCCGCCCTGCACCGATCGCGCGAACGCCTGCAGCCCGCCCTGGCGGTCCGTGTGCGCGAGCACGGGGAGCTCGACCGACTCGGCGACGTCGTCCTGCGTGCGGCGGACGGTGACCCGGTCGCCGTCGACCGCGTTCGGCTCACCGTCGCGGCTCGTGAACCAGAGCTCGCCGTCCTCACCCTCGATGCTCCACTCGCCGGCCCAGGCGGTGCGCGGGCCGCGGCTCAGCCAGCTGCCGCGGTAGTTGACGACCGTGCCGCCGTCGAGCTCGATGATCATCGAGGCGACCGCTTCGTCCTGGTACTTGCTGTAGGCGGGGTAGCTGGCCTTGGCGAAGACCCGGACGGCCTCTTGCCCCGTGATCATCCGGAGCAGGTCGAAGTGGTGGATCGCCATGTCGTTGATCATCGCGTGCGGGAACCGGTAGTGCGGGTACGTCTCGGCGGGCTGGTCGTTGTCCCACTGCCGGAAGTCGACGTTGATCGCGGAGACCTCGCCGACGACGTCCGCCTCGAGCATCTCCTGCACCACCCGCGGTGCCGGGTACCAGCGGTAGTTCTGGCTGACCTGCAGCACCAGGCCGAGCTCCTCGGCGCGACGGACCGCGGTGACGGCCTCGTCGGTGGTGTTGGCGAACGGCTTCTCGACCAGGACGTGCTTGCCGGCGTCGAGGGCCTCGAGCGCGAGCGGCACGTGCGTCACGGCCGGGGCGGTGATGACGACGGCGTCGGCGTCGACCGCGGCGAGTGCCTCGGTCAGGGACCCGAACGCAGCGGAGGCCGGGAGCCCGAGGTCGGTCCGCACGGCCTCGAGCGTCGGCGCCGACGGGTCGACGATCCCGACCACCTGCACTTCCGACACCTCCGGGATGGCGGTGCGGGCCCAGTTGCCGCCCCACCCTCCGAGACCGACGTGGATGATCCGGACGCTCATGCGCGCACTCCTTCGTGACTGCCGTCGTGGTTGGCGACGCACCACGGACGCCGCGGTGCGTGCATCCAGTCTGTCAGGCGGCGGCGACGACGGGTGGGCGGGCGGTCGAGGGCCGTCGCCGGCCTCAGTGCGTGAAGGCGTACGCGATGAGCGCCATCGTGACGATGAAGCCTGCCAGGTAGTTGATCCAGAGGAAGCGCTTCCACCCGGCGTTCGCGGCCTCGGCACCCTGGTCGGTGATGTTCCACCACGGCAGCACGTTGAGCGCGTACGGGATGACGACGATCGCGGCGATCGGACCGGGGAACGCCGAGAACAGCAGCGCAACCCCGGCGACCAGGTAGGCGACGAAGGCCAGGCGGACGGTGGCGCGGGCGCCGATGACGGTCGCGACGGAGCCGATGCCACCGGCCCGGTCGGCCAGGACGTCCTGCACAGCGCCGAACGCGTGCGAGGCCACGCCCCACAGGAAGAACGCGATGCACACGGCGACGAGTTCCGCGGTCCAGTGCGGGCCCGCCAGGGCGAGGCCGTAGACCGCCGGCGACACGAAGTGGGTGCTCGACGTGAGCGAGTCGAGGAACGGCTTCTCCTTGAACCGCAGGCCCGGCGCCGAGTACGCGATGACCGCGAACACGCTGATCGCCAGGACGAGCCACGACCATGGCCCGTTGCCGCTGACCGCGCCGAGCACCACGAGCGCGACGAGGAAGGGGACGTTCGTGACGACGACGGCCCACAGCGTGGTGCGGTGGACGCTCTTGTCGAGCAGGGCGCCCTCGACACCGCCCTTCCGCGGGTTGCGCAGGTCGGACTCGTAGTCGAAGACGTCGTTGATGCCGTACATCGCCAGGTTGTAGGGCACCAGGAAGTACACGACGCCGATCAGGAAAGCGACGAGCGAGAACCCGCCGCCGCCCTCGACCCCGACGCCGCTGCCGAGCAGGTACGCGGCGCCGAACGGGTAGGCGGTGTTCACCCAGCTGATCGGCCGCGACGACACGAAAAGGGCACGCACGGTCGACGGCCTGGAGGCGGTGCTGGCGTTCACTTCATGTCCTCTGCTGGTGCTGGCTCTGCTGGTGCTGGGGTCGGGTCGGGCGCGGGGCGCGAGCCGGTCCGGTCGCGTGCGCCGGTCCGGTCGAACAGGACCCACAGGCTGGGCAGCAGCACGATGGCGGACATCGCGTAGGCGAGGTCCTCGACCGGGATGGCACCGATCTTCGCACCGCTGATGAGCGAGGGGTCGTAGGCGACGATCCGCAGCGTGACGATGACGTTGTCGAACACCATCGTCATCACCAGCAGCGCGATGCCCGCGATCACGGACGTGAGCACCGCGACCCGTCGCCCGACGGCAGGCGGTCGACCTGCCGCACGGGCTCGGCGAGCGGCGACGACCCCGGCGACCACGGCCACGACGGCCGTGACGCCGAAGAACGGCAGGGCCAGGAGCGCGTACGCTCCGGTGCCGTTCACGCGCGCCGCCGATCGGTCGCCCGCTGCACGAGGGGCCGGACGAAGCCGACCAGGTCCATCGTCGAGTAGCAGAGCAGCAGCAGGAAGAAGAGTTCCTCGAGCGGGACCTCGGGCGCCAGGAGCACTCCGGTGAGCAGGTCCTGCGGGCCGATGAAGAAGATGCCGGCGGCGACACCGGCGACGTCCCACACCATGAAGAACGCGACACCGACGACCATCACGGCCGCCGCCCGCCACGGAGCCCGCCAGAAGAACAGCCGGAAGCGGGCGTCCAGCACGGTCATGCCGACCAGGGACACCACCAGGCCGGCGAGGTAGACCCCGGGCATCAGGCTTGCTCGGTCCGGTCCCGCGGGGCCCCGAGGGGCGTCGGCAGCGGCTCGGTGCTCCGGTCGCCGTGGATGCGCTTGAGCAGGACCTCGGCGCTGATCAGGCACATCGGCAGACCGATGCCAGGGATCGTCGAGGCACCGACGTAGTACAGCCCCTCGACCTTCTTCGACGCGTTCTTCTCGCGGAAGAACGCGCTCTGCTTGAGGGTGTGCGCCGGACCGAGCATCGAGCCGTTCCAGGCGTTCAGGTCGTCGGCGAAGTCGCGCGGTCCGATGGTGCGTCGGACCCGGATGCGGTCGCGCAGGTCCGGCACCCCGGCGCGCTCGGCCAGCACGTCGACGGCACGGTCGGCGATCTGCTCGACCTGGTAGTCACCGGCACCGTCGATGCCGCCCTTGCCGATCGACAGGTCGGCGGGCAGGGGCACCAGGATGAACAGGTTGCTGGTGCCGGGCGGGGAGACGCTCGGGTCGGTCTCGGAGGGGGCGCAGACGTAGATCGAGGCGGGGTCCGGCACGTGCCGGTCGTCCCCGAAGATCGCGCCGAAGTTCGCCTTCCAGTCCGCGGTGAACATCAGGGTGTGGTGCAGCAGGCCCGGCGTCGGACCGTCGATGCCGAGGTACACGAGCACCGCGCTCGGGCCCGGGTCGCGCTTCTTCCAGTGGTCGGCGCCGTGGGTGCGGTGCTCACGCTCGAGCAGCTGCATCTCGGTGTGCTGCATGTCGGCGGCGCTGACCACGAGGTCGGCGGGGGCCGTGTGCTGCACACCGTCGCGGTCGCGGTGGACGACCCCGGTGGCGACGCCGTCCTCGACCACGATCCGTTCGACCTTCGCGCCGGCGATGATCTTCGCGCCCTCGGCCCGGGCGACACGCTCGACGGCGGAGATCACCTCGGTGATGCCGCCCTTCGGGTAGAGCACGCCGTCGGCCAGGTCGAGGTGGCTCATCAGGTGGTACATGCTCGGTGCCGCGTACGGGCTCGTACCGAGGAACACCGCCGGGTAGCCGAGGATCTGCCACAGGCGACGGTCGCGCACGGCGGTCTCGGCGAAGGTGGAGAGCGGCTCGAGCAGCAGGCGCGCGAGCTTGGGCAGACGACGCAGGACGTCGGGTGCGGCGAGCTTCGTGAGGTCCTGGAAGCTCGTGTACAGGAACCGGCGCACGGCCATCGTGTAGGTGTCCTCGGCCGACGCGAGGTACTTCCGCATCCGCTCGCCGGCACCGGGCTCGATGGACTCGAACAGCGCGATGTTGGCCTCGGCGTCGGCTCGCAGGTCGATCGGCTCGTCGTGGCCCTCGCTGTACACGCGGTAGCCGGGGTCGAGCTTCACCAGGTCGAGTTCGGCCTCGGCCGACGTCCCGAGCAGCTGGAAGAAGTGGTCGAAGACCTCGGGCATGAGGTACCACGACGGCCCGGTGTCGAACCGGAACCCGTCCTGCTCCCACGAGCCGGCACGGCCGCCGAGCTGCGTGCGCTGCTCGAGCACCGTCACCGAGAAGCCGTCGCGTGCGAGCAGCGCGGCGGCCGCCAGGCCGCTGATGCCGCCGCCGATGACGACGGCACGACGCGCGGGCACCTTGCGCCGGGTGGTGGTGGCGACCGTCGTCGGTCGGGAGGCGCGTGGCGGGGTCATGAGGAGCCTCCCGGCCGGTGGGTGGTGACGCGCGACCGGAGCGGTGCGCGTCCGGCGAGGACCTGCGCGGCGAGGCGCACCTTCACCGGGTTGGGGACGCGCACGCGCGTCGTGACGAGGCGGCTCGCCGGCGTGCGCGCGAGTCGGTCGTTGAGTTCCTGGAACAGCGCGTGTGCGAGTCCGACCGCGTTGCGGGCGTCGGCCGGCAGCAGCCGGATCGTCCGTGCGGCGTGGTCGAGGTCGGCCTGCACGTCAGCGACCAAGCGGTCCTTCGTGGCCTCGTCGAACGACCGGATGTCGACGCCCGGGAAGTACGAGCGACCGAGCACCTCGAAGTCGGCATGCAGGTCTCGCAGGAAGTTCACCTTCTGGAACGCGGCACCGAGCGCACGCGCGCCGGCGACGAGTTCGGCCTGGTCGAACGTCGGACGACCAGCCCGGTACACGAACGCACGCAGGCACATCAGGCCGACGACCTCGGCGGAGCCGTACACGTACGCGTCGAACGAGGCGTCGTCGTGCTCGGTGCGGTCGAGGTCCATGCGCATCGACGCGAAGAACGGTGCGGTGAGCTCGGCGCCGAAGCCGGTGGCACGGGCGGTGCGGGCGAAGGCGTGGACGACCGGGTTCACCGAGAAGCCGAGTGCGATGGCGCGTTCGGTGTCGGCCTCGAGCTCGTCGAGCACCGTGCGGGCGAGCTCGCGGTCGAGCCCGGCCTCGGTCGCGGGGCCGTCGACGACCTCGTCCGCGACGCGGACCAGGGCGTAGACGTTCCGGATGTGCTCGCGCGTGTCGCGGGCGAGCATGCGGCTCGCCAGGCCGAACGACGTGGAGTACCGGTCGATGACGACCCCCGACGCGGCCTCGGCCGTGGCGTCGTAGAGCTGGAGGCGAGCCGGACGGGATCCGGTCGCCGTGGTGGTGCTGTGGGTCACCGGGCGCGCTCCACGAGTTCGGTCACGAGGGCCTCCAGGCGGTCGGCGAGGTCGTACGGCAGCCGGGCGAGCTCGGCCCGGGCGAGTGCGGTGTGGTCGGCGACGCGTGCTTCCGCGGCGCCGCGCGCACCGCAGGAGACCAGGGTCGCACGGACCTCGTCCGCACGGGCCTCGGTCAGGTCCGGATCACCCAGGTACGGCTCGAGGTCGGGCCAGCAGTCCGTGGTCGCCGCGTACGCGATGAGCATCGTGCGCTTGCCCTCGCGCAGGTCGCCCAGCACGGTCTTGCCGGTCATGGTCTCGTCGCCGAAGACCCCAAGCAGGTCGTCGACGATCTGGTAGGCGATGCCGATCTCTCGGCCGAAGGCCCCGAGGGCGGTGACGATCTCCTCGTCGGCGCCGGCCAGGACGGCACCGGACTGCAGCGGGGCCTCGAACGAGTACACGCTCGTCTTCGCCCGCTCCATCGCCAGGACCTCGTCCACCGTCGGCATCACGCCGAGGGCCAGGTCGACGTCGGTCATCTCGCCGGCGGCGCTGGCGAACACGGCCTCGTCGAGCAGTTCGAGCAGCCGCTCGCGCCGGGTGCCGTCGACGCCCGCGGCCTCGATGAAGCGGGGCGCACCGGCGAGGGCCAGGTCACCGGCGATCACGGCGGCACTCATGCCCCGGTGCTCGGCGGTCGGCAGCGGCAGGCCGCCCGTCGTCCCGTTGTCCCGGAAGGACCCGGCGACGTTCGGCTGCCCACGGCGCGACCAGTCGCGGTCGATGACGTCGTCGTGCACCACGAGTGCGGTGTGCAGGAGTTCGTAGGCCGCGGCGACGTTGGCGGCGGCGTGCACGTCGGTGCCGCCCATGCCGGCGTACGCGGTCATGACCATGCGGGGCCGGAAGCGCTTGCCGCCCATGCTCGCCTTGCGGAGCACGCGCCACAGTTCTTCCGACGGTCGGCCGTAGCGCTCGGCGCGTGCCGACGACACGGCGAAGAAGCGCTCGAGGCAGTCGTCGACGAGCGCGAGGTCGATGTGCGGCACGGTGGTCGCTTCCTCGCTCATTGGCCTAACCTATCGACACAGATGAACGCTTTCCCTGAATCCGTGGTGCTCCTGGCCGACGACCGTACCCCGATCGGGACGGCGGACAAGTTCACGGTGCACACAGCCCACACGCCCCTGCACCTGGCGTTCTCGTGCCACGTCCGGAACACCGACGGTGACGTCCTGGTGACCCGACGAGCACTGTCGAAGAAGACCTGGCCGGGGGTGTGGACGAACACCTTCTGCGGCCACCCCGGGCCGGACGAGTCCTTCGAGGACGCCATCGCCCGTCGGGCCTCCCGCGAGCTCGGCATCACGGTGCGCGACGTCGAGGTCGTGCTGCCGGAGTTCCGGTACCGCGCGGTCGACGCCTCCGGCATCGTGGAGAACGAGGTCTGCCCCGTCTTCCGCGCCGTGACCGACGACACCCCGGCGCCCGCGGACGACGAGGTCGCCGAGTGGGCCTGGGTGTCCGAGGACTCTCTCAGGCAGGCCGTCGCCGGCGCGCCGTTCGCCTGGAGCCCGTGGCTCGGGTGGCAGCTCGCCGAGCTCGAGACCGCCGGGCTGCACGTCACGCGCTGACGTTCCTGCGTCAGGCACCACGGGTTGTCCGACCCCACGCCGCAGGCGTACGCTCGACCGTCGGCAGCGCTCTGGGCGCCGCCACGACGAGACGAGAAGGGCAGGTGAGGCGCGATGTCGGGTGACCATCCTCGATCGGGCCGGCCGCCCGTGTCGGTCGTCGCGCCCGTTCGCTGACCCTGCCCCGCCCCGGATCGCCTCCGGGGCGCCATCGCGCCCGCCTGCTCCCCACCGAAGGAGCACGCACATGGCACTGATCGACAACGCGATCTACGTCCGGGGACGCCGCGTGGAGTCTCCGTCGACCCTGTCGCGCCCTGCTCGTGGCGACCTGACGTGGATCGGGCTGCTCCGGCCCGACCCGCACGAGCTCGAGGCCGTCGCCGCCGAGTTCGACCTGCACGAGAACGCCGTCGAGGACGCCCGCAAGGGACACCAGCGTGCCAAGCTCGAGCGCTACGGCGACACCCTGTTCCTGGTGCTCCGTCCGGCCTGGTTCGACCCGGCCTCGGGCACCGTGGAGTTCGGCGAGGTGCACCTGTTCGTGGGCGACCACTTCGTGGTGAGCGTCCGGCACGCCGCTCGACCCGACCTGGCGGCGCTCCGGGCACAGGTCGAGGCGGACCCGGAGTTCCTGGCCAAGGGGTCCGAGGCGGTGACCGCGGCCGTGCTCGACGAGGTCGTGGACGGCTACGGCCCAGTCGTCCAGGTGCTGCAGGAGCAGATCGACGCCATCGAGGACCAGCCGTTCGCCGGACAGGTCGACGCCGGGGTCTCGAAGCGCATCTACCAGCTGCTCAGTGAGGTCCTGGCGTTCCAGCGGGCCACCACCCCGGTGCCGTCGATGGTGACCGGGCTGCTCCGCGGCGCCGACAAGTACGGCGTCGACGACGACGTGCAGCACCGGCTCCGCAACGTGCACGACCACGCGCTCCGGGTCACCGAGCGCGTCGACTCGTTCCGGGCCCTGCTCGAGAACGCCCTGACCCTGCACGCCACCCTGGTGTCGCAGGAGCAGAACGAGGCGATGCGCCGGATGACCAGCGCGAGCCTGGCCCAGGGCGAGGAGAGCCGGCAACTCGCCCGGGCAGCCCACCGCCAGGGCGAGGAGGTCAAGAAGATCTCGTCGTGGGCGGCGATCCTGTTCGCGCCCGGCCTGATCGCCGGTGTCTACGGGATGAACTTCGACCACATGCCCGAGCTGCACTGGCACTACGGGTACCCGGTCGCGATCCTCGGCATGCTCCTGCTGATGGGCGTGCTCTGGGCGATCTTCCGCAAGCGCAACTGGCTCTGAGCGGACGGCGGATCGACGCACAGGTGGCGTCGATCCGCCGGACGTGCATAATGATCTGGCCCGGAATGTGAACGTGCACATCGATGTGCCACGACACCCGGGCGGAAACGAGCAGCAATGGCGTCATCGCGGACACAGCAACCGCGTTCGCCCAGCATCCGTGACGTCGCACGGATCGCGGGCGTCTCGCACCAGACCGTCTCGCGGGTGCTGAACAACTCGGACGCGATCCGGGCCGAGACACGCGACAAGGTCCTGGCGGCCATGGAGCAGCTGCAGTACCGGCCGAACCGGGCTGCACGCGCCCTGGTCACGAGCCGGACCCACACGATCGGCGTCCTGACCGCCCGCCGCGCCCACTACGGCCCCGCCGTGGCACTGCAGGCGATCGAGGACGCCGCGATGCTCCGCGGCTACTCGGTCACGACGGCGAACATCGCCGAGGCGACCGACGCCGCCGTCCGTGAAGGACTGGGGCACCTGCTCGACCTCGACGTCGAGGGCATCGTCGTCATCGCGCCCCAGCAGCGGGTCTTCGACCTGATCGCGGAGCTCGGGATCCGCACCCCCTACGTCACCATGCGCGCCAGCGTCGGCGAGGACCCGACGGCCCTGTGGGTGGACCAGATGGAGGGCGCACGACTCGCGACCGCGCACCTGCTCGACCTGGGGCACGAGTACGTCCGACACATCGCGGGGCCGCAGGACTGGATCGAGGCCGATGCCCGCATGCAGGGGTTCCTACGCGAGATGTCCGACCGCGACATGGCCGTCGCCCCGCCGATCCTGGGCGACTGGACCGCCGACTTCGGCTACCACGCCGGCCGCGAGCTGCTGCGGTGGCGGGACTGCACCGCCATCTTCTGTTCGAACGACCAGATGGCGCTCGGCGTGATGCACGCAGCGCGCTCGTACGGGCTCGACGTCCCGGGCGACCTGTCCGTGGTCGGCTACGACGACATCCCGGAGGCGAAGCACTTCTGGCCGCCGCTCACCACGGTGCAGGTCGACTTCGCCGAGCTCGGGCGTCGCTGTGTGGACCTGCTGCTGCCGAGTGAGGGCGAGCTGCTCCGCCCGATCGACATCGTCCCGCAGCTGGTCGTGCGCGCCTCCACCAGCGCGCCCCGCACACGCTGACGCACCTCGGGCCGCGCCCGACCGGAGTACCTGCCAGGAACGGGCATACCTGCCACGAACTTCCGACCCGGTACGCCCGGAAGCGTCAGGTACACCCGCTCCGACAAGGCGAGCGCGGCCCCGGACGCGGCCATCGAACGGACGGGAGGCCCGTGGCGGGCCCGCCACGGGCCTCCCGTCCGCGCATGCGGATCCACGCAACGAAGCGCCCGGTTCCGGGGCCCCTGGCCCCAACCCGGGGGACGTTCCCTCCGGATCACGCACGCCGTTACGAAAACGCGACCAATCCGAATTGACAGCCGCACCGAGGCTGTGCGTAAATTGCCTCCGTCCAGCCGATGTGACCGTTCACATAAGCGTCACACCAGCAGGACACCGGACGCGACAACGAAGTCCACGCAGGCCACCTGCGCCCTTTCGCTGCCGCAGCAGAACCACCCGAACAACTGCCGCATCGCAGCGGCAGAAGGAGATGCACTGTGGCGTCAACCCCGATCGACACCGGCCTCGAGACCCGGTCGATCACCGCACCCGAGACGATCCTCGAGATGCGCTCGATCACCAAGGAGTTCCCTGGTGTGAAGGCGCTGGCCGACGTCTCCCTCAGCGTCCGCGCCGGCGAGATCCACGCGATCTGCGGCGAGAACGGCGCCGGCAAGTCGACCCTGATGAAGGTCCTGTCGGGCGTCTACCCATACGGCACCTACAGCGGCGAGATCGTCTACGAGGGCGAAGAAGTCCGCTTCTCGAACATCAAGCAGTCCGAGCAGGCCGGCATCGTCATCATCCACCAGGAGCTGGCACTCATCCCGGAGCTCTCGATCACCGAGAACCTGTTCCTCGGCAACGAGCCGGGCCGCTTCGGACGCATCGACTGGACCGCCGCGCAGCTCCGTGCGCAGGACCTGCTCGCCCGCGTGGGCCTGGCCGACGACCCGGACACGCAGATCAAGAACCTCGGTGTCGGCAAGCAGCAGCTCGTCGAGATCGCGAAGGCCCTGCACAAGGACGTCAAGCTCCTGATCCTCGACGAGCCGACCGCCGCGCTCAACGAGAACGACTCGCAGCACCTGCTCGACCTGATCGTCGGGCTGAAGGCCAAGGGCATCGCGAGCATCATCATCAGCCACAAGCTCAACGAGATCGAGCAGATCGCCGACGAGATCACGATCATCCGCGACGGCAAGGCCATCGAGACGCTCAACGTCAAGGCGGACGGCGTCAACGAGGACCGCATCATCCGCGGCATGGTCGGCCGCTCGCTCGAGTCGCGCTTCCCCGACCGCACCCCGAAGATCGGCGAGACCTTCTTCGAGGTCCGCAACTGGACCGTGCAGCACCCGCTCGACTCGTCGCGTCTGGTCTGCAAGGCCTCGAACTTCCACGTCCGCCGCGGTGAGATCGTCGGCTTCGCCGGCCTGATGGGCGCCGGACGCACCGAGCTCGCGATGAGCCTGTTCGGTCGCTCGTACGGCACCTGGCTCGACGGCCAGATCATCAAGGACGGCCGCGAGATCAAGGTCACGAACGTCCAGCAGGCGATCGAGAACGGCCTCGGCTACGTCTCCGAGGACCGCAAGGCGCTCGGCCTGAACCTGCTCGACACCGTGAAGCGCTCGACGGTCGCCGCCGACCTGCAGAAGATCTCGAAGCTCGGTGTCGTCGACTCGCTCGAGGAGTACTCGGTCGCCGAGAAGTACCGCAAGATGCTCCGCACCAAGGTGCCGAGCGTCGAGGACAACGTCGGCAAGCTGTCCGGTGGCAACCAGCAGAAGGTCGTCCTGTCCAAGTGGATGTTCACCGACCCGGACATCCTGATCCTCGACGAGCCCACCCGCGGCATCGACGTCGGCGCCAAGTTCGAGATCTACGGGATCATCCAGCAGCTCGCCGCCGAGGGGAAGGGCATCATCCTCATCTCGTCCGAGCTCCCCGAACTCCTCGGTCTCTCCGACCGGATCTACACCATCTTCGAGGGCCAGATCACCGCTGACCTCCCGGCCGACCAGGCCGATCCCGAATCGCTCATGCGCAGCATGACCTCCGCGCGGAAGGGCGCCACCGCCTCATGAACAACCTGAAACTGCTCTTCGGCAAGGGCAACAGCATCGGCCAGTACGGCATGATCATCGCGCTCATCGTGCTGCTGATCTTCTTCTCGGTCACGACGAACGGGCTCATCCTCGAGCCGACCAACGTCATCAACCTGTTCCTGCAGTACTCCTACATCCTGATCCTGGCGCTCGGCATGGTCATGGTCATCATCGCGGGGCACATCGACCTGTCGGTGGGTTCGGTCGCAGCGGTCGTCGGCATCGTCGTGGCGCAGTCCATGGCCGTGTGGGACTTCCCGGTGTGGGCCGCCATCATCCTGGGTCTCGCGTGCGGTGCCCTGATCGGTGCGTGGCAGGGCTTCTGGGTCGCGTTCGTGAAGGTCCCGGCCTTCATCGTGACGCTGGCCGGTCAGCTCATCTTCCGTGGTGTGAACCAGATCATCGGCAACTCGACGTCGGTCCCCGTCCCGGATGCCTTCACCCCGATCGGCGCCGGCTTCCTCGGTGACTTCGGCCCCGACTTCGGCTTCAGCAACGGCACGCTCCTCATCGGCCTCGTCACGATCCTCGCGCTCATCATCATCGAGGCCCGGGGCCGTGCCCGCCGCCGGAAGATGCAGGCCGAGGTCCCGCCGCTGTGGGTCTCGATCGTCCGCACCGGCATCCTGGTCGCCGTCACGCTCGTCGCCACGTACCTGTTCGGCGCCGGCCCGGTCGGCACCTCGGTCCCGATCGTCGCGATCATCCTCGGCATCCTGACCATCGTCTACGGCTTCGTCACGAAGAACACGATCTTCGGTCGCCAGGTCTACGCCGTCGGTGGCAACGCCAACGCAGCCGTCCTGTCCGGCGTCTCGGCGCGGCGGGTCAACTTCTTCGTCATGATGAACATGTCCGTCCTCGCCGCGATCGCCGGCATGGTGTTCGTCGCCTACTCCGGCGCCTCGGGCCCCGCGGACGGCACCGGCTGGGAGCTCGACGCGATCGCCGCCGTGTTCGTCGGTGGCGCGGCGGTCGCCGGTGGTGTCGGCACGATCTCCGGCTCGATCATCGGCGGTCTCGTGATGGCGCTGCTGTCGAACGGTCTGCAGCTCATGGGCCTCGAGTCCAACCAGGTGCAGATCATCCGCGGCCTGGTCCTGCTCGTCGCCGTCGCCTTCGACGTCTACTCGAAGTCGCAGGGACGCCCGTCGCTCATCGGGGGCATGATGCGGCAGTTCCAGCGGAAGGACACCGAGCAGAACACGGTGGCCGCCCAGCAGCCGCGGTCCATCGAGGACCAGCCGGACAAGATCACCCTCCCCTAGTCCACCCCTCCCCACAGCGGGGCTCCGGCCCCACACCTCCTCAACGAAGAGAAAGCAATCACATGCGCAAGAAGATCGTCGCCGGCCTCAGCCTGGCGCTCATCGCGGGCCTCGCCCTCAGCGGCTGCTCGGCACGCGGCTCGTCCGACGACGCCGGCAGCACCAGCAGCATCAAGAAGGGCGACCTCATCGGCGTCGCCCTGCCGGCCAAGACCTCGCAGAACTGGGTCCTCGCGGGCGCCGCGTTCAAGAAGTCGATCGAGGACGCCGGCTTCAAGGCCGACATCCAGTACGCCAACGCCGGCAACCCGGTCCCCGACCAGCAGTCGCAGATCTCGGGCATGATCACCAAGGGCGCCAAGGCCGTCATCATCGGTGCTGCCGACGGTTCGCAGCTGACCGCGCAGGTGAAGTCCGCCAAGGACCGTGGCGCCGTCGTCATCGCCTGGGACCGCAACATCCTGAACACGAAGAACGTCGACTACTACGTGGCGTTCAACAACTTCAAGGTCGGCCAGCTCCAGGCCGAGGCGCTGCTCAAGGGCCTCGAGGAGAAGAAGGGCGACAAGCCGTACAACGTCGAGCTCTTCGCCGGTTCGCCGGACGACGCCAACGCGACCGTGTTCTTCAACGGTGCGATGGACGTCCTGCAGCCGAAGATCGACGACGGCACGATCAAGGTCGTCTCCGGTCAGACCACCTTCCAGAAGGTCGTCACGCAGGGCTGGCTCGCGCAGAAGGCCCAGTCGCGCATGACCGACCTGCTCTCGCAGTACTACACGGGTGACACCGAGCTCGACGGCGTCCTGTCGCCGAACGACACCCTCGCCCGTGCGATCCTCACCGCGACCAAGGCCGCCGGCAAGGACAACCCCGTCGTGACGGGCCAGGACTCGGAGACCGCGTCCATCCCGCTCATCATGAAGGGCACGCAGTACTCGACGATCTTCAAGGACACGTCGAAGGAGGCCCAGGCGGCCGTCGACCTCGTCTCCACGCTGTCGAAGGGCGACAAGCCCGACACGACGATGGACAAGACGAACAACTACAACGGCAAGAAGACGGTCCCCGCGATCGAGCTCACGCCGGTCCTGGTCACCAAGGACAACGCCGTCGAGGCCTACAAGGGCAACGACACCCTCGAGGAGCTCGCCAAGAAGGGCTGATCTCCCCAGCACCACGGACGGCCCCGTCTCGCCTCGGCGAGACGGGGCCGTCCTGCGTCGTCCTGAGGCCGGCCACAGGGCGGACGGGAGGCTCGGTGCACGTCGTGGCCGTGCCTCCCGTCCGCCCTGTGGTCCGGTCTACGGCTGAGCGGCGCGCAGCCGCCGAGCCGCCTCGGCCAGGAGCGGCACGTCCGTCCGCGCGGTGCCGAACACGACGGCTCGCGTGGTGTCGAAGTACCGCCGGGTGAGTCGCTCACCCAGGTCCGAGACCCGCGACCACGGGATGCTCGGCTCGCCCGCGGTGACCGCCGCGGGGAGCACGCGGACGGCCTCACCGATCTCGACCAGGCGCATCCGGACGGCGTCGTGCACGAGGTCCTCGGGCAACCGGCGGTCGTCGACGTAGCGCAGGATCGCGGCACAGGCGGCGATGACGTCGTCGAGACGATCGCGGACGTCGCGGCGGGTGGTCGACCCGCGGGTCACAGGGGCACCGCGGTCCGGACGACCTCGCGGCTCATCCCCGCCGCATCGACCACGTCGACGCGGACACCGAGGAGTCGTTCGGCCGCGTCCTGGATCCGCATGAGCGCGAAGATCCCGAGCCCCGGGTCGAGGTCGATCATCAGGTCGACGTCGCTGCCCGGGCCGTCCTCGCCCCGAGCGACGCTGCCGAAGAGTCGAGGACGGTGCCCGCCGAAGCGCTCGACGATCGCGATGAGCTCCTGCCGCGCGGCGGTGACGCGGTCCCGCAGGGGCGGTGGTTCCTCGATGGGCTGCAGGTCGATGCTGGTCGTGAAGCCCGCGGCGTGGAGCATGCGTTGCAGCGCCGCGAGCGATGGTTCGCGCCGACCGTTCTCGTAGGTGCTGATGACGCTCTGCGTGACGCCGGCACGCTGGGCGAGCTGAACCTGGGTCAGTTCGGCGCGCTCACGGGCGTCGCGGATGAGCACCGCGGCCGACAGTGGCTGGGCGGACCGTTGGGGAACAGCGGACATGCTGCAACGATACACAGCATCCAACATTTCGTCTGCCGCCGGAGCGGCACCGCTCAGCGGTGGTCGGAGACGTCCGCCCGGTGGAAGTTCAGCGCCGAGCGCGACGCGGTCGGGCCGCGCTGGCCCTGGTACCGGGACTGGTACTCGGCGGAACCGTAGGGCTTCTCGGCCGGGCTCGACAGCTGGAAGAAGCACAGCTGTCCGATCTTCATCCCCGGCCACAACTTGATGGGCAGCGTCGCCACGTTCGACAGCTCGAGCGTCACGTGCCCGGAGAACCCGGGGTCGATGAAGCCCGCGGTCGAGTGGGTCAGGAGGCCGAGGCGACCGAGCGAGCTCTTGCCCTCGAGCCGTGCGGCGATGTCGTCGGGCAGCGTCACGACCTCGAACGTGGAGCCGAGGACGAACTCGCCCGGGTGCAGCACGAACGCCTCGTCCGGGTCGGTCTCGACCAGACGGGTCAGGTCGGGCTGGTCCACCGCGGGGTCGATGTGCGGGTACTTGTGGTTGTCGAACAGCCGGAAGAACTTGTCGAGCCGGACGTCGATGCTCGACGGCTGCACGAGCGAGGCGTCGTACGGGTCGAGGCCGATCCGGCCTGCAGCGAGCTGGGCGGTGATGTCGCGGTCGGAGAGCAGCACGGACGAAGCCTAGCGGCAGCGGGCGTCGCGCCGGTATGCTGCCAGGCTGCCCACCACCCGGGCGGGCGGCGTTCGGAGCAGTGATGACCACGTACACCGTCGACGAGATCACGGTGCCCACCTCGATGGACGACGACCCGTCCACCGTCGCGACCTTCGCCGAGTGGCTCGCGGTGTCCGACGGGGCCGGAGCAGCCGTGCACGGGCTGCACGAGTTGGCCTGGACCCCGGAGGAGTACCTGCCGCTGTGCCGCGAGCCGGGAGCACCGAGCCGACTCGTCGTCGCGCGCGATGACCGCGGCACCGTGGTCGGTGCCGGCTCGTACGACACGAAGCAGGAGCCCGGCACCACCAACTGCTGGCTGTCGGTCGGTGTCGCCCCCGAGCACCAGCGCCGCGGCGTCGGGACGCTGCTCGCCGACCACCTGGAGGCGATGGCCCGTGCCGACGGCCGCACGCAGTGGAAGACGTACGCGGTCTCGCGGCAGGTCGGTCCCGCGTCGGGGCCCGGGTACGTGCAGGCACCGACGGGGTTCGGCGCCGTGCCGGAGGACGAGGCCGGGGTGCGGTTCCTGACCGCCCGCGGCTGGCACTTCGGCCAGGTCAACCGGATCAGCCGGCTCCCGCTGCCCGCCGACGCATCCCTGGTGCGCGGACTGCACGAGCGGGCGTCCGCTGCCGCCGGCCCGGAGTACCGCGTGCACGCCTGGACGGGTCGCACACCGGAGCAGTGGCTCGACGGCATCGCCTTGCTCGAGACCCGGATGAGCACCGACGCGCCCGCCGGGGACATGGAGGAGCCCGAGGACGTCTGGACCGCCGAACGACTCCGGGAGCACGAGGACGAGCTCGCCCGGGCACCGCGCACCCTGCTCACCGTGGCCGTCGAGCACCTGCCGACGACCACCCTGGCCGGTTTCACGCAGCTGTCCGTGCCGGACGACCCGGCACGGCCGGCACAGCAGTGGGACACCCTGGTGCTCCGGGAGCACCGCGGCCACCGGCTCGGCTGGCTGCTCAAGGTCGTCGGGATCCAGGAACTCGAGCGGCGGTTCCCGGGGCGCCCCTCGGTCATCACGTTCAACGCAGAGGAGAACCGCCACATGCTCGACGTGAACGAGGCCGTCGGGTTCGTCGGCCTGGGCAGCGAGGGGATCTGGGAACGGCGGGTCTGAGGGCGCATCCGAGGGGCCGCCGTCCAGCCGACACGCCTACCATTGGACGGTCATGACCGTCACGTCACCCGAAACCCAGCCCACCGGGTCAGCGCCGGACGCCGCCCCCACCACCGGGCGCTCATCCACAGTCGCGACGGTCCTCGTCATCGCGATCCCGCTGGCCGTCGCGTGCTCGATCCTCGGGCTGACCGTCACCGGGGCCTTCAGCGCGAGTCAGCAGCTGGTGTCCGCCGGCGAGGTCGTCGAGTACGGCCTGCCGATCACCCGCGTCGTGCACGACACGATGGCGGCGCTGACCATCGGGCTCCTCATCGTCGCCGCGTTCGCGCTCCCCGCGCAGAAGAAGGACCACGGCGCCCTGTCCAGCGTGCAGCACCGTGCGACCCGGTGGGCTGCTGCGACCGGCGCGGTCTGGTTCCTGGCCGCAGCGGTGAGCATCGTCCTGACCGGCGCGAACACCCTCGGCGTCCCGCTCACCAGCCCGGTGTTCGCCCGCAACTTCATGCTCTTCGCGTTCCAGGTCGAGATCGGCCAGGCGCTCGTGGTGTCGGCTGCCGCGATCCTGGTCGCCACGGTGGTCGCCGCCTTCGCCACCCGGGTGACGACCCTGGCGTTCGCCACCGTGATCGGCCTGTTCGCCCTGCTCCCCCTGGCGCTGTCCGGGCACGCCGCCGGGTCGCTCGAGCACGCGAACGCGGTGAACTCGCTCGCCATCCACCTGGTCGGGGTGTGCGTGTGGGCCGGCGGCCTGGTCGCCGTGGTCCTGCTCCGCACCCGCACCAGGGGCGCGACCGGACGCGTGATCGCCCGGTACTCGACGCTCGCCGGCTGGTCGTTCGGAGCCGTCGCGTTCTCCGGCATCGTCAACGCGTCGCTCCGACTGACCGGCCCGCTCGACCTGGTCACGACCTCGTACGGCTGGCTCATCACCGTCAAGGCGCTCATCCTCGTGCTGCTCGGCGTCGCGGGGATCGTGCAGCGCCGGAAGCTCGTTCCCGGGCTCCTCCGCGCTCCGCTCGACCGCCGCCTGTTCACCCGGTTCGCCCTGGCCGAGATCGTGTTCATGGCCGTGGCCATCGGTGTCTCGGTCGCCGTGTCCCGTTCACAGCCGCCGATCCCGCAGACCCCGGCGACGGGCGAGGACACCCGCTCCGGCCTGATCGGGTTCCCGTTCCCGCCGGCGCAGACCACGCAGACCTACCTGACCCAGTGGCACATCGACTGGGTGTGGCTCGGCTTGGCCGTCGTCGGGGCCGTCTGGTACCTGCTGGCGGTGCGCAAGCTCCGGAAGCGCGGCGACGCCTGGCCCGTCGGTCGCACCATCGCCTGGCTGCTCGGCTGCGCCCTGTTCATCTGGACGACGTCGGCCGGCCCCGCGGTCTACGGCATGATCCACTTCTCGTCGCACATGCTCCAGCACATGCTGCTGATGATGTTCGTCCCGCTGCCGCTCGTGCTCGGCGGCCCGGTGCTCCTCGCGCTCCGCACCCTGCCGGTCCGGAACGACGGCTCACGCGGCGCCCGCGAGTGGCTCATGCTCTTCGTGCACTCCCGCTGGATGCAGTTCCTCGGCAAGCCCGCCGTCGCGGGGATCATCTTCGCCGGGTCCCTCGTGGTGTTCTACTTCACGCCGGCGTACCAGGCCGCGATGCAGTCGCACGAGTGGCACGTCGCGATGATCATCCACTTCGTCCTGAGCGGCTACCTGTTCTTCTGGGTCTTCGTCGGCGTCGACCCGGGCCCGCAGCGCCCGCCGTACCCGATGCTCATCATCACGCTGCTGGCCACCCTGGCGTTCCACGCGTTCTTCGGCGTCGCGGTCATGACGTCGCAGTCGGTGTTCGCGATCGACTGGTTCCACGCACTGGGGCAGACGAACGACGCCGCACTGCTCGACGACCAGCACACCGGCGGCGGCATCGCCTGGGGTGCATCGGAGCTCCCGATGGTGTTCGTGGCCCTGCTCGTCGTCCGGAACTGGATGCGCTCGGACAAGCGCGACGCGAAGCGCCTGGACCGCAAGGCCGACCGCGACGGTGACGCCGACCTCAAGGCCTACAACGAGCGTCTGGCGGCGATGAGCAAGCGGGACTGACTCGCGGCACCGGCCGCACGGCTGGCACGACCCGGGTCAGTCCCCGTGGACGATGCAGACCGCGTCGAGGTCCATCGCGGCCTCGAGCGCGGCCGAGATCCCCGATTCCCCGTCGGGGCCGGCTGGCGTCACGGTGTCGACCCACCACAGCGGGGTCGCCAGGGTCGGGGCGTCCGGCAGGATCCGCTCGACCTCGTCGGAGGAGTCCACCCGGCGCACCCCGAGCACGGTGATCACCGGGTGGGTGGCGTCCCGGCAGACCTGCATCATCGGCCCGTCGTCGAGCGCCCGGACGCCCCAGGTCTCGTCGTGCAGCAGGAGCGCCTCCGCCACCTCGCGCGTCTCCACCGGCTGGCGGCAGAGGATGGTGACGTCACGCGGCACCCTGACCGCCCACCATCCGGTCGGCGCGGACGTGGCCGTCGAGCGTGCCCTCGTCGTGCGCGGGGTCGAGCGGTGCGCCACCGACCAGCTGCAGGAAGCGGTCCTCGTCGATGCGGTCCAGGAACGACTCGAGCGCCTCCCAGCCGTCCTCGAAGCGGACGATCATGCCGCCGTCGTCAGCGGCGTCGGCGTCCGGACGGGCGGCCGATCCGGAGCCGGCTGCGAAGGTCGCTGTCGTGGTGCGCGGTGGCGGCCAGACGCCGTCGCGGTCCAGGAAGCCGGCGGCCTCGGGGCCCACGACGACGGCGAGCGGTGACGGTTCGCCGTGCGAGACGGCCCGCACCAGGTGGTCCGCGTCGCCGCGGCGCTGCATGACCACGCCGAACACGGGGACGACCTGGTCGGCGACCCGCTGCACGGCGTCGAACATGCGGTTGGCCAGGCCCGGGTCGGTGTTCTCCTCGGGCACGGTGAGCACGGCGGACATCGTCTCGACGACGACCCCGCCGACCAGGTGCGCGGTCATCGTCGCGGAGAACCCCTCGCCGACGGCGTACGAGGTGGAGATGCCGGGCGCCTCGTGCTTCGCGTACTGCGTGACGACCCAGCGGTCCCACGGCACGGTGAGCGGTTCGGCGGTGCCCCACCGGGTCGGGCAAGTGCCCACGGTGTGGCACAGCGCCTCGATCGCGGAGCCCATGTCGACGGCACGGCCGGGGTGGTGGCGGAGGGTCAGGTCGATGCTGATCTGTCGCACCGAGTCGACCGAGACCGGGTGCTCGGGTGACGGCGTGCCCACGAGTTCGGGGCCGCGGTGCACGAAGTCCTCGATGTCCGATGCGGCGACGCCGGTCCGGCCGTCACGCAGTGTGCCGTCGAAGTCCGACACCGCCCACGCGGCGCCGTACGCGCCGAGCGCGTGCCGGAGTGCCGGGGTGATCGCTGCGGCCCGGCCGGTGCGGAGCACGACCGTCCGTCCGGCGTCCGCCGACCGACGGAGCAGCGAGGCGAGCGCGTCGGTCAGCCACACGACGGGCGAGGCGGACTCGACCACGATCGCCGAGCCGACCACGTCGTCGATGAGGGGATGCCTGACCATCCGGGTCCTCCTCGGTTCGGGGCTGGAACTCCCTGGACGGTACACACGGGGGCGACACCTGTCCGTCAGGCTCGCACCCTCACAGCGGAGACTCGGGAGGCGCGACACGCGGCCGCGAGACGGCGTACGGTGCGCGGTCGGCTGGCTTCCAGGCGAGAATCCGCTAGGCTTGCCGAGTCCCGATCTGCGGGGCGCGCGAGTGTAGTTCAATGGTAGAACTCCAGCTTCCCAAGCTGGTAGCGCGGGTTCGATTCCCGTCACTCGCTCCGTCGGACGTACGCTCGCCGCATGTCCTCCTCTCCCGGTTCCCCCGAACACCTGGCACCCGTGGTCGTCATCGGTGGCGGGGTCGTCGGTGCCGCGACCGCGTACGCGCTCACCGCCCGCGGCGAGCGCGTCCTGCTCGTGGAACAGCACGCCCGCGGCCATCACCTCGGTTCCTCGCACGGTGCGACCCGGATCTTCCGGCAGGGCTACGCCGACCCGGAGTACGTCGCGCTGACCACGCGGGCGCTCGAACTGTGGGGAGCACTCGAGGCTGCCGCCGGCGAGGAACTCATCGTCCGTACGGGTGCCGTCGACCACGGTCGACCCGAGGTCGTCGACGCGATCGCCGCCGCCCTCGCCGGCGCGGGGATCTCCCACGAGTCGCTCTCGCCGGACCAGGCGGCGGCGCGCTGGCCCGGCATCGCGTTCGAGGGGCACGTGCTGACCCACCCGTCGGCCGGTCGCATCCGCTCCGACCGGACGATCGAGGTGTTCCTCACGCTGGCTGAAGCGACCGGACTCGCGGACCTGCGCTTCGAGACCCGGGTCACCGGGCTCGAGGACCACGGTGACGACGTCACCGTGACGCTGTCCGACGGCAGCACGGCCCGCACCGCGTCCGTGGTCGCCGCGGTGGGCTCGTGGGCCCCCGCGCTGGTCGGCGAGCTGCTCGCCGGACGCGGGGCGGGCCTCCCGGCCATCCGCGTCACCCAGGAGCAGCCGGCCCACTTCCCCAGCCACCTGCCGGACGCGGCCTGGCCGAGCTTCGTGCACTGGGCCGACGGCGACGACGTGTACGGGCTGCTGACGCCGGGTGAGGGCGTGAAGGTCGGGTTCCACGGCACCGGGCCCGTC